>NZ_JADDYG010000372.1:78914-80133 GCF_015163535.1 Vibrio sp. OPT46
GCTAAAATTATGCTAATTATCATTCAGTGAGAATATTCATTTAGAACAGGCGATAAGTGTATTGATGGGAAGAGAAAAACAACACTTCTCAACTTATGAGAAGCAATTAATTTCCATATAAAACAAAACCTCAAAACAACGACCACATAGGTGGATATTTAGAGCGAATGAGACAGGCGGATACACTAGGTTTTAAATTATTACTTTCTCTCTAATGCACTAGGTGTTATACATATATATAACACCATCTCAACCAAGAGATTCACTCATGACTAATTGGCATGATCGCCAACCGATATTTCGACAGTTGGCAGACCAGATCACGCAGCAAATACTGCAAGGTGTCTGGCAAGAAGGCGATGCTCTGCCCTCCGTCCGTAGCATCTCTGCAGATATGAAAATTAACCACCTCACCGTTATGAAAGGCTATCAATTGCTTGTTGATGACGGGCTAGTGGAGAAAAAACGCGGTCAAGGTATGTTTGTCGCTTCAGGAGCAAAGCTCAAATTACTCGCAGACGAGAAGGCACGTTTTCTTCAGCAACAAATTCCGCAGATAGCCGACACAATACAGCGTCTGGATATGTCACTCGACGAATTCATTCAACAACTAAAACCACACTTGAAAGGTGACCAATGAGCGCATTAGTCAGTGTAAACAACGTCTCCAAGCAATATCAGCAACAAGGAGAAGCACTGCATGAAGTGAGTTTCGACCTACATGCAGGACAAGTACTTGGCTTACTCGGCCATAATGGCGCAGGTAAATCAACGCTTATTAATGCCCTACTCGGTGCACATGAATATCAGGGCACTATTCGTATCAACGGATTTGAACCTATTATGCAACGCGACAAGATAATGCAGAGCTTATCCTACATCTCGGATGTCAACGTTCTGCCAGATTGGATGACCGTTGCTCAACTGCTTAACTATACCGAGGGCGTGCATCCAGGGTTCAATCGCGCCCAAGCAGATACGCTACTTCGTCAAACGGACATCCAACCTCGTGCGCGTATCAAATCTTTATCCAAAGGGATGAAGGTGCAATTACACCTCGCGATTGTGATCGCAACCAACACCCAAATCCTCATATTGGATGAACCGACACTCGGGTTAGATCTCGTGTATCGCGAGACGTTTTATCGTCACTTATTGGAATGGTTTCACGACGGCGAGCGCGTGTTGATCATCGCCAGTCATGAAGTATCAGAGATTG
>NZ_JADDYG010000372.1:80179-83954 GCF_015163535.1 Vibrio sp. OPT46
AGCACTTGCTGACAGATGTTCTGATTCTTAAGCATGGTCGCCCCGTTCTGCAAACCTCGATGGACAGTATCAGTGAAGACTATTTCATTCTTGAAGCCAACGACGAGCACCGCACACAAATTGAAGCGATGAACCCACTCTCGTCACAAAAAGGCCTCGGTTCAACGAAATGGTTACTCAAAGCCCAGTATGCCCAACAAGCAGAAACAATGGGCTCCATCCATGGGGTTAAGTTAGCGGATCTATTTTTAGCATTGCAGAAGGAGGCAGCGTAATGCGTTCAGTTGTCGCGATGTTGCAAAAAGAGTGGTTAGAAAACCCTCTTGTTTTACGTATTCCACTGTTTGTGTTGGCGTGTGGAGTTATTCTCTTTGTGAGTTTAATGAGTAACGATACTCTACAACACAATATGTTTTTCCAAATGAGCTTTGGTGGCGATGTCAGTGACATTCACAAAGAGCTTGGTGATGACGTCAATATGTTGATTTCCGGAGGAGCAGGGCTGCTGTCTATCTTGTTAGCCGTTCAGTACTTCCCAAGAACGCTACGCAAAGAACGGGCGGAAGGCAGCATTATGTTTTGGCGCAGTATGCCTGTCAGTGACATAAAAACCCATTTAGTGAAGCTAGGATTTGGCTTATTGGTGATTCCGCTTGTCTGCTCGGTGCTCGTACTCGCTGCAAATTTAATGTTGTGGTTGCTGAACATCTCTACTGATCACCAATTGGCTTTATTGTACCGCCAAGCCTCGTTAGGTTACGTGCTGCTGCATTGGGGAGAGTTTTTAATCAGAATGTTGTTCACCGGTATTCTGCTGTTACCGCTGGCATTAACTGCGATGGCTATTTCACAAAAAGTGAACTCACCACTGGTCATTTTGTTTATCGCCATTTATGCGCTGCGTTGGATGCCTATCGCACTTTTTGGTTTCTACGGGCTAGATCAGTTTTTCTCCGAAGTGCTTTACCTTCCGCTGCACGCCATTATTACACCAAACCCATTCAATGCCATTCCTCAAGCGGGTTGGTTAAACGTTGGCATTTACGCCTTCATTGGTATTCTTGGTTGGACAGCTAGCCTCAAGTTCAGCCGAACTATCCAATAATGCTTCGTTCAATAAACGACCAAACCAAGTCATAAAAAAACGGTCACAACCAGTGTTGTGACCGTTTTATTTCGCCTCTAGGAGCTCATCCACTTAACTTTAACCAAGGAATGAAATGTAGCCTTGCAAGATAATTAAGTTGACGATGTCGATAAAGAAAGCGCCCACAATTGGCACCACCATAAATGCTTGTGGCGACGGGCCAAATCGGTTAACGATCGAACCCATGTTCATTACGGCTGTTGGGGTTGCCCCCAAGCCAAAACCGCAGTGCCCCCCTGCAATAACAGCAGCATCGTAGTTGCTTCCCATCACTTTGAACGTAACATAGTACGTAAAGATTGCTAAGACGACAGACTGCACAGCTAAAATAACCAAGAATGGAATCGCTAGATCGAAGATATTCCATAACTTCAAGCTCATCAGAGCCATCGCTAAGAACAGAGATAGCGATACCGTACCTAACATATCTACCGTTTCGGCATCTAACTTACGAATCTTGGTCACTTCCAAGAAATTCGTAATGATCACACCAATGAATAGCGCATATACGAAGTCTGGAATCATCAGCCATGAGATTTCATACGTGCTTACCCATTGCTCGACATACTTGGCCCCAGTAACACAGATCAGTAGGAAGAAGAGTTTCTCCACCACTTTTTTCGCCGTTACTTTATCTTCTTCGTATTCATTGTAAGTCACCAACTCCGGGAATTTCTCGTGAGTTTTGGCATCTCGACCACCACGACCATACTCAGACTCTATGCTGTTCTTTTCGACTAGGCGCTGCGCTACAGGGCTACCAATGATACCGCCGATGATCAAACCAAAAGTCGCTGATGCCATTGCAATTTCTAAGACGTTATCCAATCCATACACGTCTTGAAAGGTTTGTGACCACGCAGCACCTGTACCATGACCACCAGACAGAGTAATCGAGCCAGCAATTAACCCCATCAAAGGATCTAAACCGAGCGCCGCCGCAAGTGAAACGCCAACGCCGTTTTGTATGATGATGTAAAACGATGCGACAGCTAAGAAGATAAAAACCTTCGCACCTCCTTTCATCAACTGAGTGTAATTTGCGGCCAAACCAACTGTCGCAAAAAACATTAACATAAACGTATTTTGTAATGGCAAGTCGAACTCTAAATCGATGCCGTTGAAATGAAGAGCAGTAATCATGCAGGCTACAATAAGACCACCTACAATCGGCTCAGGTATGTTGAATTTCTTTAAAATCGGTAGCTTAGCATTAATAAAATGCCCCAGGAAAAGCACACTAATTGCGACCAAGAAGGACTCCAGTGCACCTACAGATATTAAATGATTCATATCGCCTCTTATTATTGTTCTCTTCATTCTCCGTAATGAATGAGTGTTAGTTTAACCTTCGTTCAATAGCAAATTTTCTCGCTTTATTGTTTCGAAAATACTCAAAAAGTTGGTGTAGATGCGCCTTAGGCTAGTTTAAGGGGCGCTCCTTAAGCGATGTGTCAGTTTTTACGCTGTTAGCAAGCCCTTAAATGTGAAAGGAGCTGATACAGCTCCTTCAAATGGCCCCTCGCAATACCTGTGCGTTATCGCTTGGGGTGTCGTGTTGTGAGTAAATTCTGGGTGACACTTTCTGAACCACTTCGGGCTCCCTTACTTAAACAGAATGTGTCAATTACTATCAAACAAAGTTCCTTCCCGTTGTAACCGCTAAACGCCGAGAGCGCGTTCAAAACAATTGGGTTTGCCTGTTCCTGTCGTAGCTTTTCAACTCTGGCTCATGGTGTATAAACGAGCCGAATCCAAGGAAACTCTCAGGCTGCAACAAACGTTTTCGTCACAACGGAGCAGGATTATAACATATCGCTGATAATTTTCTTCAATTCAGTGACATTCACCAACCCCATAGTTAAACCTTGCAATGATTAACTGCCTATTATCATTTTCACAGATAAAGATCGAAGCACAGTTACTCAGTAAGCTTCTTAGAATACGATGCATAGCTAATAACTTCACCGCCGTTCTTATCCAAGAGGTCTTGATAAACGCCCTAGAGAACCAAGCAGCCGAAATATGCGATGTTATCATGATTGCTTTTCGAGACCGACGTCCCGACTTTGGCTAATGAGTACAACCCCAACTATGCATCAGACAAAAACATGTATAATTTTTTATACAAGTTATTCAATAACAAGAGTCCCACATGAACATTCATTCGCTTTGCGCTGCGCTATTACTCAGCGTCGTCTCATCAGCTACAGCAGCTGAAAACATTCGTATTCAATATTCTCCCGTAGAGACAACTCATGAAAAAATTGCCCAACAATCGATTCAAAGCAGCGATGTAAACACCATCTTTGCTGAGCTATCTCAGGCCTACTTTCCATTTGATAAAGCTCTCACGCTGGTTTACGGCGGAGAAGATGGTCCAATGTATGATCCTGATACACACACAATATACGTTCCTTACACTTTTTATTTGGAGTCGCTCAATTACTTCTCCAATAATCAGTATGAAGAACGCTTCGGAAAATCTCCAAAAACAGGGGCGCTAGATACGTTATTGCACACTTTACTTCATGAAGCTGGACATGCTTACATCGAAGATCAAAGCATCCCTGTTCTCGGAAAAGAAGAAGATGCGGTCGATAATTTTGCCACTATTTTAATGATTGA
>NZ_JADDYG010000372.1:83964-90514 GCF_015163535.1 Vibrio sp. OPT46
TACAACGGAGCAGGATTATAACATATCGCTGATAATTTTCTTCAATTCAGTGACATTCACCAACCCCATGGTTAAACCTTGCAATGATTAACTGCCTATTATCATTTTCACAGATAAAGATCGAAGCACAGTTACTCAGTAAGCTTCTTAGAAAACGATGCATAGCCAATAACTTCACCGCCGTTCTTATCCAAGAGGTCTTGATAAACGCCCTAGAGAACCAAGCCGCCGAAATATGCGATGTTATCATGATTGCTTTTCGAGACCGATGCCCCGACTTTGGCTGATGAGTACAACCCCAACTATGCATCAGGCAAAAACATGTATAATTTTTTATACAAGTTATTCAATAACAAGAGTCCCACATGAACATTCATTCGCTTTGCCCTGCGCTATTACTCAGCGTCGTCTCATCAGCTACAGCAGCTGAAAGCATTCGTATTCAATATTCTCCCGTAGAGACAACTCATGAAAAAATCGCCCAACAATCGATTCAAAGCAGCGATGTAAACACCATCTTTGTTGAGCTATCTCAGGCCCACTTTCCATTTGATAAAGCTCTCACGCTGGTTTACGGCGGAGAAGATGGTCCAATGTATGATCCTGAGACACACACAATATACGTTCCTTACACTTTTTATTTGGAGTCGCTCAATTACTTCTCCAATAATCAGTATGAAGAACGCTTCGGAAAATCCCCAAAAACAGGGGCGCTAGATACGTTATTGCACACTTTACTTCATGAAGCTGGGCATGCTTACATCGAAGATAAAAGCATCCCTGTTCTCGGAAAAGAAGAAGATGCGGTCGATAATTTTGCCACTATTTTAATGATTGACTTCCTAGAAGATGGCGCAGATATGGCCATTAGCGCCGCCGACATGTTCGCATTCGAATCCGACGACAGACCGGACTACTACGATTTTGGCGAGTACATTGACGAACACAGCTTTGATTTGCAGCGTTACTTTTCAACGTTATGTCTGGTGTACGGTAGTGATCCTGAGCAATACAAAGCCTTACTCGATGAAGTAGAAAAAGACTACCTGCGTGATCGCAAAGAGTTCTGCCAATTCAATTACGGCAACATTCGCGACAATTGGCTGCATTACTTGCAAAACAATGAACCAAAAGAAAATTCGCCACGTAAAAGCGATTAGAAAATCTCAAATAAGAAAACCGCAATGACAAAACTCACCATATTTTATGACGGAACCTGCCCGCTTTGTGCCAAAGAGATGAAGGCGCTAAAACAACGCGATTCCAAGCAGCACATCAAAACCGTCGATATCTATAGTGATACATTCGCAGATTATCCGCAGATCGATCCTGAACAAGCCAACACCATTTTGCACGCCCTCAACGAAAAGGGGGAACTTCTGCTTGGGTTGGACGTGACTCATCGTGCGTGGCAATTAGTTGGTCGCGGTTGGCTCTACGCTCCACTGCGTTGGCGCCTCGTTAAACCTGTTGCTGACTGGCTTTACCTCAAATTCGCAAAGAATAGGTATCGCGTCTCATATTGGTTAACAGGGACTTCTCGTTGCAATAGTGGGTCGTGTTCACGTTAATTGTGATCCCGCTTAAAAATGCTACGACCTTCGTCTAGATTTACAAATTTCCAGTACTTCTGATTGATTAACTCGGTTAATCTCTAAGCATTACAACAATAAGTATTAACACTTTTATCAGGCAAGCTTATTCAGCTTGTCACTTGTAACGCTGCGCCGAGAGAAGGACGTCTCTATGAATCTGACGATCAGAAAACGACTATATATCCTTTCAATAATTCCAATTCTAACTATGGCAATAGGCATGATGTGGTTCACCTACGTACAAACCACGGCCTACAACGAGCACGAGATTGAGCAAACTCGAAGTCGAATGATGGAGATGAAAAAAGCCGAACTCAAAAGTTACGTACAAATGGCGCGTTCCGCTGTCGAGCCGCTACTCGCACAAAATGCCCCACTGGAAGAAGCATTGCCTATCTTGAAACAGTTGGAGTTCGGTCAATCCGGCTACATCTTTGGTTATGATTCAAAAGGCGTTCGCGTCGTGGTGGGTAAAAACACCAAAGGCATCGGGGAAAACTTCTATAACTTGCAGGACAAGAAAGGCAATTACCTGATTCAGGATTTGCTAAAAAATGCCAAAACTGGTGAGTTCACGACTTATTACTTCCCGAAACTCGGTCAGAGTGAAGCACTACCGAAACTGAGCTACTCAGTCTTTATTCCTGAATGGGACTTGATGTTGGGAACGGGTTTCTACACGGACGATATCGACGCCATTGTGGCAGACATGGAAAAAGCCGCACACGAAGATCTCAACACCACACTAACTGCGATAGCCCTGTTTTGTGCCTCGATTACAGCGATAGTTGCAGTCTTTGCCGTGTTTGTTAACCGCAGCATCATGAAGCCTATTGAGCAGTTTGATGCTTCAATTCACTCTTTCGCACAAGGCGATGCAGATTTAACCGCGCGCATGGAAGAATCGAGCGTGCCGGAGTTCACGCAGCTGAGCCGCAACTTCAATATCTTCGTTGAAAGCCTGCAAGGCATCATCAAGAGCGTTAGCCACGTAGGACAAGAAGTGGTTTCAGAGACCAACGAGATGTCACAGCGTGCATCGCAAGTGGATGAATTAGCTTCTGGTCAACGTGAAGAGACCGAACAAGTCGCAGCGGCAATGACCGAGATGACAGCAACGGCGCACGAGATTTCAAACAACGCTAACCAAGCAGCGCAATCAGCCAGAGACGCCGATGAAAACTCACAACAAGCAAAACACATTGTTGATTCCGCAGCAAACTCTGTCGAAGCGCTCGCTTTAGAAGTGTCAGAGGCCAGCACGGTGATTTCTCGCTTAGAAAGCGATGTACAGAACATTTCTTCTTCGCTAGAAGTGATTCAAGACATCGCCGAGCAAACCAACCTATTGGCACTGAACGCAGCCATTGAAGCAGCCCGTGCAGGCGAACAAGGTCGCGGCTTCGCAGTCGTTGCCGATGAGGTCCGTAAACTGGCGAGTCGCACTCAAGACAGCACAGGCGAAATTCACCAAATGATTGAGCAGTTGAAGTCTGGCTCGGATGCGGCAGTGAAAGCCATGGGTTCGAGCCAAGCGCGCGGTGAAGCAACGGTTGAGGAAGCACGAGCTGCCTCTGCCGCACTGCAAGAAATCCAAGCCGCAATTGCTAACATCATGGACATGAACACCCTGATCGCAACGGCAACCGAAGAGCAAAGCCAAGTTGGGCAAGAGATTTCACAACGTATTGAAGTGATCTCTCAACAAAGCAGCCAATCGGCGCACCTTGCGAATCAAAACCGCGCAGGTAGTGGCAACCTAAACCACAAAGCTAACGAGCTATACGACTTGGTCGGTCGCTTTACGGTTTAACGCTTTCCTCACCCACTCACCATTCAAACAGCGACGCCAAAACGTCGCTGTTTTTATTTCTGCTATCCTCATACGACTTAGCTATAATGCCGCCAACTTAGCACCCATAAGGGCAAACCAGATGATTATTATGACCACCAATTTCGGTGACATCGAGATTGAACTGAACCTAGAACGAGCGCCAGTTAGCTCAAAGAACTTCAAAAAATACTGTGAAGATGGCTTCTACAACGGCACCATTTTCCACCGCGTTATCGATGGCTTTATGATTCAAGGTGGCGGTCACACCGAAGACATGGCAGAAAAGCCAACGCGCGGACCAATCGCGAACGAAGCAAACCGTGGTCTAAAGAACCTTGTTGGCACTATCGCAATGGCGCGTACCGATGCACCGCACTCTGCAACGGCACAGTTCTTCATTAACTTGGAAGACAATGATTTCCTAGACCACACTGCAACTACCAACCTAGGCTGGGGCTACGCCGTGTTTGGTAAAGTGACCGCGGGTATGGATGTCGTAAATCGCATCGCGAAAGTGAAAACGACCTCTAAGCTTGGTCACGATGATGTGCCATGCGATCCAATCATTATTGAGAAAGTGACAGTCAGCGAATAAGCCCATTCATCTCTTCGGAGAAGTCGTCGCTATAACGACAAAAGCGCCTAACGTCTGATGACTTAGGCGCTTTTTGTTTTTGTTGCTGAAACAAATGAGCAGCGAGTTTACAGTGTAAAGAGTGAGCAGTTCTAGCGATTACATCCCTTTGAACAAACTTTGAGATGCACGGCTCACAGCGAGCTTAGTTTCTCCAACGTGAACAAACATTCTTCCAGCAAAGTCTTTGTTTACTTTGCTAATTTTGCACACTTGCACAACGCTTGAACGGTGTACTTGCCAGAACTGTTCTGGGTTAAGCTGCCCTATCAACTCTTTCAACGAGGTGCGAATCAAATACTCCTGCACTTTACCTTGTCCTTGTTGGGCATATACAGAAACGTATTTTTCTTCCGCTTTGAAATACAACACATCAGACGTGGCAATCAGATGAATATCTTCCCCTTGCGTCGCTTTGATCCACTGAAGATATTGCGGCGTTTGTGGCGCGGATAATTGTTGTAACTGTTCTAACAGGCTGCTCATCTGCACATTACTGCTTTCTTTCTCTCGCTTAGCAAGGCGTGCTTTCACACGTCGTCAGGAGGCGCTCATCCGAGATAGGCTTGAGCAAATAATCGGCGGCATTTTGCTCAAAAGCTTTGATGGCGTAATCATCGTACGCGGTGACAAACACAATCAAAGGTGGATTAGCGAATTGATTGAGTTTTTGCGCTAATGTCATGCCATCCAAAACTGGCATACGAATATCAAGAAACGCGATGTCAGGTTGGCTTTGCTCAATGGCTTGCAACGCTTGTTCACCATCCGCGACTTTGGCTATCACCTCTAGCTCTGGCCACACTTCAGCTAGGCTTTTATCAAGATGACGCCTCAATAGCGGTTCATCATCAGCAATAATGGCAGTAAACCCTGTATTCATTCCTTTCTTCCTTGATTACGATTCCATTGGCCAGCGCAAGCGAACACAAACTCCACCCTGAGCAGACTCACTGATAGAGACCTCTCCTTGCCCTGCGAACAAAGCTTCAACTCGCTGCTTGAGATTACTTAGACCCACGCCAGAGCCCATGTGCCCACTAACGTGATTCAAGCCAACACCTGTGTCTCTGACTTCAATCTTCAAGTTCTGCTGTTCGCGCTTAATGAGCAAGCTGACTTCACCACCTTCTCGCTTTGGCTCAATACCATGGATGATGGCGTTTTCGATTAAGGGTTGAAGCATCATCGGCGGTAGCTCGGTTCTGCCTAATCCCTCTTCCACGTCAATCTTGTAACTGAGTCGCTCACCCAAACGGGTTTGCTGAATACCTAAGTACGCCTCAAGTAACGCCGTTTCATTGTCTATGGTGGTGTGTTCTTCGCGTGAGCTTTTAAGCGTTGCACGCAGTAGCGCGGTTAACTGTTCTAGCATCAGCTTGGCTTTATCGACATCTTGCGACATGAGCGCACTGATATTTGCCAAAGTATTGAATAAGAAATGCGGTTCAATCTGGCTTTGCATCTGCTTAAGCTGGCTCAGCAACAGCGCACGATCTTGCTCTGCTTTCTCGCGTTTGATGGCTTCCAACTCTCGTTGAGCGATTGCATGTTGCTCGCGTGAGTAGAAATAGAAAAAGCACATAGCACTGAATAACAACCCCATGAGACCAACTGACAGCATACTTGAAATACCGAAGTATTCCCCAAGCCAAAGCTGGGCGTTCACCACACCAAACAATAGGCAAGCCGTCAGCGAGATAGCCACTTCCGCCAAACGAGGAATGGTAGGAAACAGGCGGTCGACAAGCCATGAGAAGAAGATAGCCGAATAGCCAAATCCAAAGCTAACCGCTACATGAATGTAAAATGGACCGCCCCAAGCAGAAAGCGTCATTGCTGCGATAAAGAGACAAAATGCCGTGGTCACTAATAAGCTACGCGGCCATCCACTTTTCACCACTGATTTTGCTGAACACATTTAGAATTTCCCTTTGATGTTAAATACAATCATATGCTTATCATTGATTTGTGCGTAAGCAGATTGGTCGTCTCCGGTTAAAAAGCGTGCGGCAACTTCCACTTCTACACTTTGATCGCCAGTATCAATCCATTGGTAGTTAAGCCACTGCGTGACAATCACACCACCATCTTGGGGCGACAACATCACATCCAACGTGGGGGTTACATCACTTAGCCAGCCCATATCCGCTTTACCGTTCCATGCAGCCCACGCTTCCACATCCCAACTCCAGTGCAGCATTACGTTATGCTGAACGATATTGGCGTGCTGAAACCCTTGGGCGTAGCTTGTCGCAAATAGAGACGTTTGGGGATTAATGGTTTCAGAGAGTAGTTCGCCACGCTCTATTGCTTGTTGCCATTCGCTTTTCGACCATGCTCGGCTGTCGTACCAATATTCGGCAATCACGTTGTGTCCGGCTTGGTTTGCCCAGTTCAATCCAACTAAAGCTTGGAATGCGCAGCCCTGCTTCTCAACCGAAACGGGTCGGTAAAGATCATCCTGCTGAAACTGATAGCCGACAC
>NZ_JADDYG010000372.1:90572-104520 GCF_015163535.1 Vibrio sp. OPT46
TTTGCTTTTGCCACAGCATGGAACCGTGCATGGCGATGGATTCATCCCACACAGCAATGGCACTGGCGCCAAGCAAACCTCGGCGCACATCATCGTAATAACCAATAAGTTGATACTCGGTATCACCCACCAGCGCATAACGACGAATACCAACACCTTGTTGCTCTGCGGCTTGATCAAGTGCACTTTGGTCTTGTTGCCCCCAGCTTGAGTCCGTCGCAATTACGGTCCATTCGCCTGACATATCGTAGTGTGAAAGTGAAAACACACCCGCGCCCTCTTCTGCGACTAAGCCTACAGGATTTTGTCGATAAGGCTTAAACAGATCCAAAGGTCGGTAGCCATAACCCACGCCCCAATCCACGCGCAACTTACCCAAACTCACATCAAGAGTGGTATCACCGACTTGCCACTCCCCTAGCCAAGCCAGTTCACGAATCAGCAGTTGGTTATCAGCTTCACTCCACCACTCACTCTCTCCTTGTTGATTGAGGTACAAACCTTGGCTGTACAGAGCAAACAAGCCACTGAAGTTTTGATAGTTCACTTGCACATCCAACAGTGCATTAAGTGAATCACGAGAACTGCCCTGCGCCTGCATAAATGCGCTGTCACGCTGCTTGGCAGTTTCGTAACTGACAGCCCAATCCCACTCAAAACTCAGCTCATCATTGGCAAAAACTGGGGCTGCTGCGCCCACACACAACGACGCAGCAATCAACAAACTGGTGCTTTTGTTAAGGTTAGGCTGGTGCGATTTCATGTGACTTCCTTGCTCGTTTTCATGGTTCTATTTAAGGAGTTCAGGCTAAAGCTGAGTCGTATTGGCTTTCGGCAAATAGCTTGGGTTGTAGAACTTGTTGTCCAGCTGCCAAGGCACGATCTCTTGATACTCGATAACGGTCTTTTTGCTCGGCTGAATGCTATCAAGCAAGGTCATCTCACTGACGTAGTCTTCACCGTTATCGCTTGCACGTCCGTATTGCGCTTGCTTGGCGAGTTTGCCAGAGCGCAAGTAGAGATCGGCTTTGATTGGAAATGCATCTTGCTCAGACAACCATAAGTCGATCTTCTGATAACTCGCCCCTTTGGTTTTCGCGGTTAAGGCAAGGTGATAAGCCGCGACACTTTCTCCGTTCACAGCGACGGTTTCTGTCGCTTTCCATTCACCTTGATAATCTTGGCTCCACGTCAGGGTTGAGATGTCGCCGATAGACGCTTCACCAAGCAGCTTCTGCATTGGCGTAATGCGAATCGGACGGCGGCTCTTTGGCATTTGCAGCCAGTAGTTGTCGCCCATCATCAGCATCTTTTGCCCAGCTTCGACTGCTGATTTGAACACCACCAGCGATTCACGATTTGGACGCGTGTACACGTGGTAAAGGCGGGTTTTATCTAACTCTTGGTCTTGATATAAGCGCACCAGTGACACCACTTTGGAGGAATCATCTTGCAAGCGGTAGCTGTCGGCTTTTTCAATCAATTGCGCAACTTGCTGTGCATCTAGTGCTGTTTCATTCGCACTGACATTCATGCTTGCAACGCCAGTTACCATCAGCAATGCAATTGGTAATAGTGATTTGAAATTAAACATAAATCAGTGCCTCCGTAATTGGCTTGTTCACCCCTTTGCGTGCCGAGAAAAACGCCGCAACCAAACAAATCATCAATACTGCAAATCCTGCTATAGCTACCAGCTCCCAAGAGAAGTAAATCGTTAATGGGTAACCTTCTGTGCGTCCTGGCGGTGGCGGCATTTGCACATCCACAACCATCAGTAAGACGGTGACTAGCGCCGTAAACAAAGCACCGATTAAGCTGCCAATCACGGCAAGTAACCCTGCTTCGCGCAAGAACCCAGCAATAATTTCGCGAGGGTAGCTACCAAGTGCTGACAAGGTGCCAATTTCACGGGTGCGTTCCGTTACCGACATGGTCATGGTGTTAAACAGCGCGACAAATACCACCAGTGCCATTACTGCGCCCATGATGCCGAAGATACGGTCGTACAAATCTTTCACTTTGAGATAAAAGAACGCACGTTCTTGCCAAGGCGTAATTTCAATATCTTGATCACCAAAGTTCTGTTTTTGTTTACTCAGAACCGAAGCCACTTGTTGCTCGACTTGGTTAGTTAAACTGGTATCGAACAGAAAGACAGATAACGCGCTGACTTTGTCTGAACCGAGCAGCGATTGCGCGCTGTTGATGTGCACATACAACTGGCGTTTATCAAGCTCAGGTACGCCGGTTGAGTAGATGCCACGTACTTTGAAGTCATACGCGTTCAATGCACCGTCGGTTGTGGTCGCCAGCAAGGTAATCCAATCGCCAACGTGTACGCTTAAGTTGTTCGCCAAATCAACGCCAAGCATCACTTCTGGCTCTGCTGGGTCATAACGCGATGCATGAATGTTGGACAGCGTCTGCCCTTCACGTACGTCTAAAAACGGTCCTTTCATATCGAATTCGCGTTCGTTAACGCCAATACCGATAAAGATCGACGACTTGTTGCCGTTGGAAATCAAGCCACTGAACTCAACTCGAGGCTGCACACCTCGCACTTCATTCAACCCAATCAATTGCTTGGTGATGTCGTCGGCATGAGTTAAACCGTTACTCAGCGGCATCTCTTCTTCTTTGGCGAAATAACCCGGCGTGGTTAACGTCAGATGCCCCGTGTCACGTGCTGTCGATTCTTTCAAACTGTCGTAGGTGTAAAGACCAAAACCACCCGCACTGGTTAACGCAAACACCGCAATGGCGATGATCAGCATCGACAATAAACTGCGGCGGCGATTGCGTTGCAGATTCAACCAAGCAAGGCGAACCGAAACAGGAATTAGCTTGCCCATGAAACCTCCTCCACACTCGCGTGCGTTTGGGTGATTTTGCCATCCACCAACTCAATGGTTCGATCGCAGCGAGATGCCATACGAGGGTCGTGTGTAGCGACGATAAAAGTGGTGCCAAGCTCGTGTCCGAGCCCTTTCATAATGTCGATGACCTTGTTGGCAGTTTGGCTATCAAGACTTGCGGTTGGCTCATCGGCAATCACCAATGCCGGTTTGTGCACTAAGGCGCGTGCAATTGCCACACGCTGCTGCTGGCCGCCTGATAGGTTGTCTGGCATGTGATGAATAAACTCGCCTAAGCCAACGTGCTCTAACATTTGTGTGGCGAGCTCGGTTTGTTCTACTTTTGAAAAGCCATTGAGATGTAGCGGATACGCCACGTTCTCTAGTGCCGTCATCACGGGAACAAGGTTGAATTTTTGGAACACAAAGCCAAGCTTTTCACGGCGCATTTTCGCAGCCTGCATTTGTCCGGTTGGGTATGGGCTACCGGCAAATGTCACCTGACCTTGGTATTGAGTATCCAGCATGCCAAGCACGTTAAGTAGGGTGCTTTTACCTGAACCAGACGGTCCGCATAATGCCACCATTTCGCCCGCAAACACTTCACCAGACACATCTCGCAATGCATGCACCGTTTGGCTGCCAAGGGCGTAATCGCGGCTAAGTTGATTAAAAACGATCATGACGCCTCCCTAATATTTCGCTAACAGCGCTTTCGCGGTTTGCGTTTCTAGATTGCTGTCACCCAATTGCTCCATTTGCGCTAACCATGTTTTGGCTTGTTGAACATCTTCAGCGCGCAATGCAGCTTCAATGGCGTAGCGATAAATCCACGAAGTAGCCGCGAAAGGTTGCTGGCTAAAACTCGGTTCATCGAGCAGAGAAAGGTACAGCTCGTAGCCACGCTCAAAGTGATTGAACATGTCAGGTAGAGAAGTAAAGGTGGTGGCTGCCATAGCGGTGGCTAGTTGATATTCCGGCAAACCTTGTAAGCGTTGTTGATCTTGCAGTGGTACTGGCTGATTCGCCATTAGATCCAAACCTTTTTGGATTGTGGCAAGACCGCGCTCGGTGAACTTCATCTTGTTCCAAGGCATAAACGCCTCACGACCTTGCAACGTTTCAGCACTACCTAAATACACCAAGGTCACCGGCGTTGCGCCCTGCTCTTCAAGTTGTTTGGATAATTCGCCGTAAACGGTATCAACTAAACCAGAGTCACCCTGCGCCGCTTGGTTGAATTGACTGAGTGTGCGCTCGCTTGGGTTAGCCAGAGCCAGATTGCTGCTGAGTGCAAATGCGGCGATAAACGTACTTGCCAGTTTAAGAGCTTTGATTGAGCGAGATTGAGAAACCATCATGTACTGTCCTTAGTTGAACGTGATTTGATGGTTTGAGATTAAGGGAGAAGATCGCACGCTGCTTTTGCATGCGACCAATGGCAATTATGCGGAGTGAATGGTATTGAGAGAGGATGAATGACATTCACTTAAACAGAAAATACAATTCCGTTCATTCGTAACGCTACATTTTTACGGCAGTAACAATAAAAACACTGGCTTAAAATCTGAGGCTAGTGTATTTATCCATCCCACAGCTACCCATAACAGACAGTGTCGCACTCTCCTTTCTTACACACCTTTGCATGGTGTCTGTTGTTTCCAAATCGAGATTCTTAGCATCGGAATAGTTTGAACTCTTCGAGTTTTAGTTGTTTTCGCACTCAAAATAGGTGCGTTATTAGGTCGTTGAAAATGAATAAGCGTTATTTCCCAAGAGTTGATTTGCCACTACTCATGGCGATCATTCCGATCATGCTGTTAAGTTCGCTCACTCTCTGGAGTGCCAGTAGCTTTAATGAGGCGATGCTCTTCAAACATTTGGCGCGCTGCGGACTGACATTAGTTTGTATCTTGGTCATGTCCTCGATTCCAGCGTCCAGCTATCAGCGCTCAGCTCCATATCTCTACATTATTGCGGTTGCGCTACTACTTGCTGTCGCTTTATTTGGTGATAGCACCAATGGCTCTCAACGTTGGCTCGATATCGGCTTCTTCCGCTTTCAACCGTCTGAGCTAATCAAACTTTCCATTCCAATCATGATCGCCTGGATGCTGCATATTGAAGGAGGTCGACCAGACAGTCGGAAAATTGCGCTTTGCTTACTTATTACAATGATTCCTGCCGGGTTAATCGCGCTACAACCGGATTTAGACGGTGCAGTTTTTACCGTCATTTATGCATTGTTCGTTTTGTTTTTGGCTGGCATGAGCTGGAAAATAATCTGCGGGTTTATTGCGAGCATTTTAACGTTAGCACCTATTTTATGGTTCTTCGTTATGGAAACCTATCAAAAGAGCCGTGTAACACAGTTCTTGCACCCTGAGTCCGATCCACTGGGTTCGGGTTACCAAATCATCCAATCTTTGATTGCGATTGGCTCAGGCGGTATGAAAGGCAAAGGTTGGATGAATGCTACGCAAGGAACACTTGGGTTTATTCCAGAAAGTCATACGGACTTTATTTTTTCGACCTATGCGGAAGAATGGGGCTTTGTTGGCAGTTTAGTCTTACTCGCATTGTACTTGTTTATTACTGCACGCGTTATGTTGCTTGCATGTCAGTCTGACCACTTTTTTAGTCGGCTGGTAAGTGGCGCATTAGCGATGAGCTTTTTTCTGTATGCTTTTATCAATACGGGCATGGTGAGTGGCTTGTTGCCAGTAATGGGTAGCCCACTTCCCTTCTTTAGCTATGGCGGCACGGCGATGCTAACTCAAGGTATCTGTTTTGGTGTAATCATGTCGCTGTGTTATTCCAAATATCGTAACGTATAGCTCTGCTTGAGAAAAAGCGATCAAAAAAGGCTTCCCTGAAGAAGCCTTTTTACAACGATATGAGCGAATTAATTACAGCTCTGCGTTGTGGTAAACCTGCTGAACATCATCACAGTCATCTAGAAGATCTAGGAATTTCTGGAACTTCTCAGCATCTTCACCCGATACAGGCGTATGAGTTTGCGGAACGAATGTGATTTCTTCAACATCGATCGTTAGATCTGGGAATGCACCGTTAAGCGCAGTTTTTGTTTTGAAGAATTCTGTGTGAGGTGCGAATACAGTGATAACACCGTCTTCCAGCTCAACGTCAGTAACGTCTACGTCTTCCATCATTAGCGTTTCTAGGATGATTTCATCATCGTCGCCTTTGAACTGGAATACCGCTTGGTGGTCGAACATGTGAGAAACCGAGCCCTCAACACCAATTTTCGCACCGACTTTCACAAAGCATTGGCGTACATCTTGGAAAGTACGGTTGCCGTTGTCTGTTAGACAGTCAACGATAACGCTAGTACCGCCAGGGCCGAAGCCTTCGTAACGTGCAGGAGTGTAGTCTTCACCACCGCCACCGTTCGCTTTGTCGATCGCTTTATCGATAACGTGCGCAGGAACTTGGTCTTTTTTCGCTTTTGCGATCAGGTGTTTCAAAGACAAGTTCATGTCTGGATCACCACCACCGTTTTTCGCGCACATGTAAATTTCTTTACCGTATTTGGAATAAACTTTAATTTTCGCGCCTGCAGTTTTCGCCATAGAGGCTTTGCGCACTTCAAAACTTCTTCCCATCGGGATGTCTCTCTAAATTCAAATTTAATGCGAAGGATTTTAGCAAAAAGCGAAACCTTTTCAATTTCGCTTAGCAAAGGAATAGGGAGGTTACCTCATTCGTCGCATTGGATTGAACCATTGCCACGGTTCGCGTTAAGCGACACCCATTACTCGTTTGTACTTTTCGACCGATTGCTGGAAAAACGCCTTTTCATCAGCATCGTTAATCTTGGACAACTGTTCTTCTATTGCTTCAGGACCAGATTTGGCCTCTCTGAGCTTCCAAACCAAAAACGACGCCTGCTTATCCAGTTCGATTTTGTTTTTTTCGTCAGGCGGCAATAGGGATAGATTAAACGACATTCACAGCCTCAAGGTACTTTAAATACTAGCCGGGCACTATATCACACAGAGTTACAATTACAGAATAGAAACGCACTTAACTTGATCGATTTCAAGTTAACTATTTAGGCACAGCGCTGATTTTCAGTGCTTTTGGTAAATGCTGTTCGAATATTTGTTGTAATCGAGTCTTGGTAACGGGTTTAGCCACGAACTCGTTCATCCCGACATCGAAGCAATGTTGCTGATCCTCTTTAATGACATTGGCACTTAGCGCAATAATTGGAACGTGTTTCCCCCACTCTCCCATTTTTCGAATTCGCTCCGTAGCAATAAACCCATCCATCACAGGCATTTGGCAGTCCATAAAAATCAAATCGAAAGGCTGCTGATCACACAGCTGCAATGCTTCTTCGCCATGGTTGGCGACACTCACTCGCACACCCAGTTTTTCTAACATGATGCGAACTACCTTCTGATTGACGATGGTATCTTCAACAACCAATACCCAAGGTTTATCATTATCTTGAGGGCTGATTTCGTTGTCTTCCGCTTTCCGGAAATCTAATACATTAAGTTGGTCGGTATAGGTCGATTGCGCATTTATTACAGCAACAGGAATCGAAAATTCAAAACAGCTTCCCAGCCCAAGCTCACTTGTTAGTTGTATTTCCCCTCCCATCAAGTTAACCAACTGTGCAGCTATCGCCAAACCAAGCCCTGTCCCACCATACTTTCTGGTGGTACTACCATCAGCTTGTTGGAAGCGTTCGAAGATTGCTTGTTGGTGCTCTTTCGCAATACCAATACCAGAATCCACAACTCGAAACCGGATATGAGCGGTCTCTCCATCAAGTCGAGATAACGCTACAAGAAGCTTCACATGGCCGCGCTCGGTAAATTTAATCGCGTTGCTCAACAAATTGTTCAGAACTTGTTTCAATCGTGTGGCATCACCTTGCACTTCCGTTGGCAAGTGAGGATCAATATCGCTGAGCAGCTGTAAGTTTTTCTGCTTGGCTTTGACACTATGTAAACTGATGACATCGTCAAGTAGCTCGCGAAGATCATAGCTCGTGTATTCTAGCTCTACTTTGCCAGCTTCAACTTTAGAGAAGTCCAAAATGTCGTCGATGATCGTCATTAGTGAGTGAGAAGAACTGTCAATGATCTCTACAAACTCTTTTTGTTGGGGATCGAGGTCGGTGTCATTGAGCAACGACGACACACCAATAATGCCATTCATCGGTGTGCGGATCTCATGACTCATAGTGGCAAGAAACTCACTTTTCTTACGATTAGCGACTTCTGCCCTATCGCGTTCAGCCTCTAACTCAGTCTGGTGCTCTTTCACTTTCTCAACACTTCGGTTGTATTTCTCTGCCAAAACACTCACTTCATCAAAGCACCATCGTTTAGGGAGAGTCACTTTACTCGGCACTGTACCGCCACGAAAATCGCTCACCGCACCAGACAGCAATTGTAACGGATTGACCAACAAGCGAAACGCCACCCAAAGAACACCAATGATGAGGACAAGAATTTTGATCGCTTCTGTCGTAAGTAGAAAAAAGAACTGCTGCCAAAGATCTTCATATATCGCGCTAAGATCCGATTGAACCGTTAATATCGCGAGATCATACGTTTTATCGCCGACCCGATACTGCATCGGCCAGCTTCTCTCGACAACATCCTCAGAAAGCGCCGAACCTAATTCAATGATAACTTCGTCTTCACTAGCAATACGTAAGTAGTCCACCGAGGGCATACGCATTGCACCTTGAGCTTGTGTCAGCAACAGCTCCCTATCCTCTACCCACAAACTCGCAGAAAAGCTCGATAAATAGCTAGACTCAACCTGCTTTAATTCAACATCTAAATGGGCTAAATCTTCGTGAAAAACTCGATATAAGCTCACTGTAGAAATGATGACCGTAAAGATTAAACTCAACGTTAATACCGCCAACATAAGTTGGTTGCCGATACTAAAACGACGTTGAGATCGCTCTTTTTCATCCATATGAAACCGCTCCGATAAACTTGCGCTACTCTAAATATAGCTACGCACAAATAATAATCGAGGATACGATGAAAAGACTTCTACTTAGATTGGCTTTTAGCTTAATTGTTGTAAGTTCTCATGTGACCGCAAATCAAGTGAACTATTACGTCATTGCTGAACAAGCTCGACCATTTCAAATTGAACAACAGGGACAAATGCACTCAGGGATTGTGACCGATATCGTCAGCGCTATCTTCGCGGAGTCGGATTACCAAGTGAATTATCATACTTATCCATTTAAACGTATGATTTCCATATTGGAAGAAGGCGCTGAGCCAAACTGGTTAACTTATGGCAGCCCGAACTGGGGCAAGGTGCAATCGGAAAATTTATCTGAGGAGCCCATTTACACTGTAAAACATGTACTGGTGTCTAGTAGCGAGAAGCCTTTAGAATTCAAAAATATGGATACGATGCATGGTCGTTCTATTGTATTACTGCTGGGGTTTGATTATCCAAATTTAACACCGTTCTTTGAAAATGGCAGTGTCAATGAAATGCGTGTGAAAGACTACAGCGCCGCATACCGAGTGATAAGCCGAACCCCTGGAGATACAGCTTTTGTCGAGATGGAATCCCGAGTCCTTTACAACTTAAAGCGACTCAATTTGCCGTTAGAGAATTTTCAGATACAGCCTTTCAGCTCGGTTATTCCTGACTACTCAATCTACCTAGCTTTTTCACCTCAAATGCAACCAGAAACTCAAAATTACATTAATACACGACTCGTTGAATTAAAAACCTCAGGGGAAATTGATGAAATCATTCAAAAGTATCAATGAATCAAATCATTAACAAAAACGCCAACGATGATACGTTGGCGTTTTTGTTTCTGTAAAATCTGTAGCACTTACTTAGTGTGGTTAACAAACTTAGGATCAAACATGTGCCCCAATTTACTCGCCTTGGTTTGCAGGTAATGTTGATTACTTGGGTTATTCCCTTCTTGTAATGGCACTCGTTCAATGACGTTAATATCAACCGCTTTTAAGGCGGCGAGCTTGCGTGGGTTATTCGTCATTAGACGCACAGCGTCAATCCCCAAATGCTCTAGCATTCCTTTACAGAACGCGTAATCACGCATATCAGCGGCAAAACCTAAACGCTCATTTGCTTCCACGGTATCTGCGCCATCATCTTGTAAGTGATAGGCACGAATTTTATTAATCAAGCCGATTCCACGCCCTTCTTGACGTAAATAAAGCAGCACGCCACATCCCTCTTTGACGATGTTTTGTAGCGCTCTATTAAGCTGAAAACCACAGTCACAACGCGTGCTAAATAGAGCATCTCCGGTAAGACACTCCGAATGCAACCGAATAAGTGGTGCTGCACTTTTTGTTGGCTCGCCATAGACCAGAGCAAGATGCTCTTTATTTGTCGCGGCTTCAATAAAGCCGTACATCATAAATGTGCCCCACTGGGTGGGCAATTTGGCTTTATCGATAAACTTCACGAGATTGTAAGGCTCAACATGTCTCAGCTCTGCTCGAACATTCATCAGAATCTCTCCTAGATGATTTTCTCCTTTACCATCTCCCCCGTCTCCCCAAAAGGCATCTTTATGAGAATGCTCTGTTAGGCAAGCGTTACCCGTTCTCATTAATTGCTGCGCTAATGGTGGATTTTGTAGAAACTTTTCCCTAACGATGAAAGCCATAACAGCCAACTTTATATCGTCCCAATCGCTTCTGACAAAGTGTTCGTATTTACGGCTTAAAGCAAACGCTTCATCAGGGGTGCTTGCGTGCTGAATTTTACTTTGCAACTGAGCATCGAGAAACTTTTGGGCTTGGTAATAATGTTCGCTGGTGGGCCAAGTTTGGGAGGAGATATTGACTGGGGCATGGCAAAAATTTGAGAGAAAACCGTGGGGCTCATCGGGCTCATAAAAAAGGATTTGATCAACCATACTTGCGCTCCTTGCTTTGTGGTTGCGATAATCAACAAAAAGCATATCGCTACTGATATATCTAGTAACACAAGGTCAGATTGTCAAACTTCTTCGGGACGGGACGTGAGTGTGAAACTCGTGCTTTTGAGGCGCAAGACGGATAAATGGAGGTTTTGAATAAGAGAGTAATAGAGTGAAAAAATAAAAAGGGCAGTCCGTCGACTACCCTATGGGTTGCTAAACCAACCTGAGGCGATCAGTGTATCAAGCCAAGCTCCCTTGCTTCTTCAATGGTCAACCCACTTTCACGGATCTCACGTAACGCTTCAATGCGTCTTCTGGCTTCTGCTGATTTCACTGTTTTCTCTGGCTTCACAACGGTTTCCTCATCAGGTAATTCCCATTTGTGAGCGATGTTGGTCATCTCGTCATGGTCGATAGAATTAATGGACATATTTCCTCCGAACACACCATGTTTTCGATGCGTAATCTATAGCAAAACCGGAACAAGGTGGTAAGAAAAACTGTAGGGAAATGTGACCCCTCCCGCCCTTTCGTTAACTCCTTAATAGATTCATCATTTAAGTTTTGCCAAGGGACAAATTTACGATTAAATT
Organism: Vibrio sp. OPT46; assembly: GCF_015163535.1. NCBI lineage: Bacteria > Pseudomonadati > Pseudomonadota > Gammaproteobacteria > Vibrionales > Vibrionaceae > Vibrio > Vibrio sp. OPT46. Next base: position 101,954 of record NZ_JADDYG010000372.1, read on the forward strand.
TGAGTAATTCCCCCTACGAAAAGTGTGCTGATCTAGCTCTCAATTCTGCTCTTCTTTAGTTTTATCAACGACGCATTACACCACTTCCTGTTTCACCTAACTTTCGAGTCACTTCACTGATTCATGGTTTGATACTTTCTAAAAACCGCCACACCTGATAATGATAATAATTATCTTTTAGATTGGTTAGGTGTTTATATGGATGGTATTAACTTAAGTCATGCATACCACAATGACCCGGTCATCCAGATCCGAGATTTGTGCGTCGATTACATCACTGATAATGGTGATTTTAATGCGGTAAAGTCCGTCAGCTTTGATATCGGCAAAGGCGAAGTATTTGGTCTTGCCGGTGAATCTGGATGTGGTAAAAGCACAATTGCATTCTCAATAAATCGTCTTCATAAGCCGCCAGCGTTCATTTCTGGCGGTAAAATATGGTTTGATGGCAAAGATATCCTTAGTATCTCAGACTCTGAACTGACCGCTCTAAGGTGGAGTGAAATCGCCATGGTGTTCCAGAGCGCGATGAACTCACTCAACCCTGTCTTAACGATACAAGAGCAATTTGCAGATGTGTTACGACATCATCAAGGCCTCACTAACGCTCAAGCAAAAGATAGAGCAGAAAAGTTGTTGGACTTGGTCAATATTCCTCGAGAACGCTTAGCAGAATATCCTCATCAATTTTCAGGAGGAATGCGTCAGCGGTTGGTGATAGCCATTGCTTTGTCTCTAAATCCAAAACTGATCATTATGGATGAGCCCACAACAGCATTAGATGTAGTGGTACAGCGAGAAATTTTACAGCAAATTTATCAGCTTAGAGATGAGTTCGGTTTTTCAGTCCTCTTTATCACTCATGACCTGGCACTCATGAGCCAACTATGTGATCGAATTGCAATCATGCGTCACGGAGAAATCGTCGAAGTCAATCGAGCATACGATATACGCAATCATCCTCAACACCCTTACACGCAAAAGCTATGGGCTTCTTTCCCAAACATCCATGACGTCCACAAACAACCAGAGTTACAAGGAGCGTAACCATGAGCCAACCTATCATCCAAATGAAAAATGTGATTAAAGAATTCAAAGTGGGCGGTGGTTTAGCGAAAGAGGAAACCTTTCGTGCGCTTCAAGGAGTGACTTTTGATCTGTACGCAGGAAAAACCTTGGCTTTGGTTGGAGAATCAGGCTGCGGTAAGAGTACTTGCGCTCGCTTAATAACCAAAGTCTATCCTGCAACGGAAGGCGAGATCCTTTTCAATGGCACTGACATAAATGAGATCACGTCACGATCGGCTCTACAAGAATATCGCAGTAAAGTACAAATGGTGTTTCAAGATCCGTTTGGCTCTCTCAATCCAACTCATACCATTCGCCATCACCTAACACGTCCTTTAAAAATTCATAAACAAGTCAAAAACGAGCGCGACATCCCAGCCCGCTTGGAAGAGCTTCTAAAGCTGGTGGAACTACCTGAAGAGACATTGAATAAGTTCCCTCACGAACTCAGTGGTGGGCAACGTCAGCGAGTAAACTTAGCAAGGGCTTTAGCGGTAGGTTCGCAAATCATTCTTGCGGATGAGCCTACGTCTATGCTGGATGTTTCTATTCGCTTGGGAGTGTTGAATTTAATGCAACGAATGAAGCAAGAACTGGGAATTGGTTTTTTATACATCACTCATGATCTGGCGACTGCGCACTACATCGCGGAAGAAACCGCAGTAATGTACAAAGGGCAAATCGTTGAATGGGGCGACACTCATTCAATACTTAAGAATCCGCAGCATCCTTATACTAAGCTGTTGATTTCTGCCGTTCCTGATCCTGACTTACCTTTTGGTAACTTAGTGAAAAATGAACCAAACTATTCGATAGATGCCGATGAAATTCGTCAACGTAGCAGCATAATTGTCGACGAATTTGATCAAATAGGGCCAAATCACTATGTAAAACAATGGACCGAGGCAGCGTAATGGACTTGAGTACTTGGCAAGATCAAATCGCAACGTGGTACGAACAGCGGAAACATGATCAAGTAGAAAAATTGGAAACGATCTTATATCAGGTGCCTGATGACGTGTTTGGACCCGAATTGAGTGCTCTTCAAAGTAAAGCGATTGCTTGCTGGTTGGATGGATGTTTACGCGTGTTTCAACATGCAAGCTACCAAGACCCTCAGAAAGCATATCAAACCTTGCTTTATACGAGTGCAAAGCTTGAACAAGCAGCATGCCAAGTCTCGACTGATATTCTGATCAAAGATTGGTGTTTGAGACGACTTCAGCATCTCACCGTTGTGGCGTTAGAGTTTTGTAATCAGCAGTGTGATCAAAACAAGTGGCAGGAACAAGCCCATAGCTTAATCGAATCACATGTTGCGTTGATGCGTTCATTACACTGGAATGAATCCAAGAAGCATGATCAAGGTTTACCTCATTAGTCCGGAAAAATGATCAAGGCTTAATTAGCGGAATTTTAGGCAAAAAAAAGCGAGTTTCCTGAGGAGAAACTCGCGAAGTCTATTCAGAATGAATGTAACAATATGAGCCAATCTATTA
>NZ_JADDYG010000372.1:104530-107218 GCF_015163535.1 Vibrio sp. OPT46
TTGGAATGAACTCAAGAAGCATGATCAAGGTTTAATTAGCGGAATTTTAGGCAAAAAAAAGCGAGTTTCCTGAGGAGAAACTCGCGAAGTCTATTCAGAATGAATGTAACAATATGAGCCAATCTATTAATCATCAGAAAGGACAAAAGGTTGTCTATTCGGGATAAATAGTAGTATTAGGCTTGGCTTCTAATGTCAGTGGTTTGTAAGAGTTAAGTCTGTTTTTTATCATCGAAAGACATTGTTACATTTCAAACCGATACATCACACCTATAGCTTGATACACATCAAGCGACACTTTTAAATCGCCATTTCATCCAAGGCACGAAATACCATTTCATCCATGTGACCATCGAAGATTTGACGACAAACTTTCCGACGCACCGCTAACCCCGCAATCAAGCGCTCGATGGTAAGATGCTTAACATCGTTCTGGGTGTTAAACAGCTCGACGGTTTTACTTAATGTCTCATAAGGAATCGGCTCATCCCCTACCCTTAGCCAATCGAGCTTCTCTATGTAATCTGAGCACTCTTCTTTGATTGAGGCATACGAGTGCCCTGTCATCGCAGACAAAGCCGTTATACTGCGTTCTAGAGCCTCTGGTGAGGTATATTTAGATAGAGTAATGGTGATCTCATCAGCATTGATCTCTACCAAATGTTTTCTTTGCTTCACGCGTCGCCCTAAATTTCCTCTTGGAGACGGTGCTTTGCGTTGAATGGGCTCAAATTCGCCGTCTATGATGCCTGAGAGCTCCTCAAGCTGTTGTCGGGTTACCATCTCATTACGAAGTGGGTTTGGCAGCGTAGGCGCCATGTTACGCTTTCCTGCGTTGGTCGTTCGCGCTCGTGAATAACGTAAGACCTCTTCGACATCACATTTGATGTCGATCTGGTAGTCCATCACTTTGTCATTTTCGATCATGGTTTCGATCGTCAGGTGATAACCCCACAAATTAACGACGAATAGATCATCATTCCCTTTTCCATCAGACAAACGCTTTAGTTCTCGGATCAGATCCATGGAGAAACGTCGCCATTCAATGTTACGTGCAAGTTTCTGGTTTAACTCACTCAGTAGCATGCAATCCGTGTGACGACGAACCATGCGACTACGGAAGAAAGAGTAAAGTTGAAACACTAAAGTATGTTGTTTCAAGATCTCTGGCGGAAACAAGAAGAAATAATCGCGCGTTAACAGCTCTTCATAAAACGAAGGTTCCCAAACTAAAATATATAAGTTTGGCTTGATACGAATTTCACCATCGCTTCCCTCCACAGGTGCCTCTTCAGAGGCCGTGATGGTTCGAGCAAGAAAACGAAAACGATCACTTTTGAAGCCCTCTGGCATGTTTTCACTTAGCCAACGTCCAGTAAGTTCATGGAGCTGAAAATCAGTGAATTCAATGCGATCAATGCTATCGCGAATGGAATCACGAGCTGGGCCACTGTCTTTTTTGCCTCTGAGCGACAAAATATCAGTGATGTATAGCGGCGTTTTGTTTGGTACGTGAGCCGCATCAAGCTGATACTGATCTTTGTGATGATCATGGTACTGAACTGTTAACGTGAAGAGAGCGAACAGGGTCATGAGATCATCCACAGTCATGATATTTTTGGATGATCGCGTCTCAATAACGGCTTTTGTGCCAGAGATCGACACCATGGATTTCTGATAACTTTTTCGGGTTCTTGGTGGCGCAAGTGCTTGATCAATGATCCCAGCCCAATTTGTTGGAGATACAACAAATTGATCGGCTTCATCTTTCATCGTGGGAGGTGTGTTTAACCCGTGCTCATTCAACAAACGTTTGTTTACTTGAGTCTGAGCCAATGCTTTCGAACGTTTTTGTTTCTCGTTCTGGCGAACTTTGTCTGTAACAAGACTTGTTGCTCCCAACACAGATATAAGCTGATTGGGATTCACAAATTTATGTAGCATCGTTTTACCAGCAAGTCCCTCTTCAAAACGCACTGGAGTTTGAGTAAATAAACCAATATTTACTGCCGCGCGCAAACGTTGTTGCAGAGCTGCACGTGTGAGTTGCCCATCTGTTGCTTCCACAATCTCTGTGGTTGAAACCAAACCATCCTTGCTGCTGAAGCCTCGTAATGAGATCAGATTAAGCAACTCTAAGATGCTTTTGGTCACCCCTTTGAAATGTTGGTACTGCTCTACCCAATCCGCAGAGGATTCATGTACCTCAAAAAGATGGCCATCTTTGTGGCTTCTCGGTGCTTTAATCAGAATTTTTTCATCAGCCGTCATTTTAGATCCAGATCACACTAGCCGTAGTTGTGCTATGGTTCCGAAGAATAAAGAAAAACAGATCATAAATAAAGAAAAAAGATTGTTTTTTAAATAACTGATCTTTTTGATTAATCTGATCTTAATTGATTATATGATCTAATGATCTGGCTTGAAATTTCTCGCTAAGCTTTTGTTCTATAAGACTATTATTTCCATGTGTTTCGGAACTATGATCATAAGAAGTCTGAAAGTATGATCAACAATAACCTGAAAGCATGATCATATTTATTCGTAAGCATGATCATTAAGGTTATGAAAAGATGATCAAAAGAGTCTCGAAACGATGATCATGATGTTTTTACAGGTTATCCACAGATGCAGTATTTAATAATGATCTTCACGATGATTATATTGTGCATTGGTGATGTTATTTAT
>NZ_JADDYG010000372.1:107228-124954 GCF_015163535.1 Vibrio sp. OPT46
TGAAACGATGATCATGATGTTTTTACAGGTTATCCACAGATGCAGTATTTAATAATGATCTTCACGATGATTATATTGTGCATTGGTGATGTTATTTATACTCGGATCGATGATCAAGAGCCAATATATCTATCGTTCTGGCGTCCATATTGATGAGATATCACTCATCTGATTAAAATACATTCAAGTCGCTCATATTTAGAAGTAAATCCTAGTCTCTGCTTATTTACAGGAAGCATGATCATGAGAGCGTGATTTATCATAGCAACTTGAGCAAGTTCATTGTTCCGGCTTCTATAACGTCAATTTCTGCTCAATCCCCCATTCTGTCTGCACTCAACCGTAAATCAGAGAAGAAAACTCATGCTTCCGAGAGATTCTAAGGCTTGATCATATTTCCGATTAATGGATCTTATTTTATTTGCGTGTTTACACCGTACTCTGCTCTATTTTTCCATGATCATGCTTTCGGATTTGCTTATTAACACGGAAGCATGATCATAAGCATACCTTGATCATACTTCCATAGATGTTTCGCTGGAACTGCCCTATTTTGCTCGGAGACATGATCAAGGTGTTCAGGTCTTTATTGTTCCGATATTACTTACTATTTATCGTTTAAATTAGGTTGGTTTAACATAACCCGTAATTTAGCTTAAGATTATAATCGTTCCGGTAGAAAATTGATTTACATTGTAAATGAGTGACGCTGTAACACTTTTTATTTTTAAGTTTAGGTGTCCACTTATGAGAAGATTATTTGATTAAAAATAGTTATCTTTTTGACCATAAATCATAAAAGCGTCGATTTGGGTGTTTTTTTATGTGATGGTAATTCAAAATGTTCGTGCACCTTTTTGTTGTTTTTGGTCTTTACTGCTGTACAATTGCAATTATAAATCCTTCCAACGGAATTTGGCATGAAAAGAGAAAAAACGATTGAAAACCTTCTTGAGTTAGCGGAGCTGACTCAGCAGGTTCAAGCTGACCGTATTGAAATTGTTTTAGAAGAGCGAAGCGATAACTACTTCCCACCAATGTCGAAAGCGATGATGGAAACCCGTTCTGGTCTAACTCGCCGTAAGCTCGACGACGCGATTGGTAAAATGGAAGCCGCTGGGCATCAATTTACTAAAAACAACGCGAATCATTATTCAATTACGTTAGAAGAAGCACACATGCTCATGGATGCGGCTGAAGTGCCTAAATTTCATGAGCGTAAAAAGAATTCAGGTAACAAACCTTGGATTATTAATGTGCAGAACCAAAAGGGCGGTACAGGTAAATCAATGACCGCGGTTCATTTAGCGGCATGTTTAGCGCTAAATTTGGATAAACGATACCGTATTTGTTTAATCGACTTAGACCCACAAGGCTCGCTACGTTTATTCCTTAACCCGCAAATCAGCATGGCAGAGCATGATAATATCTATTCTGCGGTAGACATTATGTTGGGTAACGTGCCTGATGGTGTGGAAATTGACAGTGAATTTTTACGTAAAAACGTATTGCTGCCAACGCAATATCCGAACTTAAAGTCGATTTCAGCGTTTCCAGAAGACGCGATGTTTAATGCGGAAGCATGGCAAACGCTATCTGAAGACCCATCACTCGATATCGTCCGTCTGCTGAAAGAGCAACTGATTGATAAAATTGCTGATGACTTCGATATCATTATGATTGATACCGGTCCACACGTTGACCCATTAGTATGGAATGCGATGTATGCATCAAATGCCTTGCTCATTCCTTGTGCGGCTAAGCGTCTGGACTGGGCTTCAACAGTAAACTTCTTCCAGCATTTGCCTACGGTATATGAAATGTTCCCGGAGGACTGGAATGGTCTTGAGTTTGTTCGCTTGATGCCAACCATGTTTGAGGACGACAATAAGAAGCAAGTTTCTGTTTTAACTGAAATGAACTATCTTCTAGGTGACCAAGTTATGATGGCTACTATTCCTCGTAGCCGTGCGTTTGAAACCTGTGCCGATACCTACAGCACAGTATTTGATCTGACAGTAAGCGATTTTGAAGGCGGTAAGAAGACACTAGCTACCGCGCAAGACGCTGTTCATAAAAGCGCACTGGAATTAGAGCGTGTGCTGCACTCTAATTGGCCGTCATTGAATCAGGGGTAATAAGTAAATGGCTTTGAAAACGTCTGAATTAAACGCGAAATTATTTGGCAAAACGAATAAGCGTCGTGTTGTGACTCCGCAAGAGGCGCAAACTGCGGCAAAAGAGAAAGCTCAAACGATTGAACTAGCAGTTGCAGGTGAAAATATTGTTCAGTTTGAACTTGTGCGTATTCCTGCAAATAAAGTTGCGACAGAAACAACAGTATTTGTTGATAACGCTCGTGAGCAATCGTTCTTAAACGAACATGCTTTATCTGATGTTTTAGTCACACTCAAAGAGCGTGGCCAACAATATCCAGCGGTGGGTCGTAGAACTGAAGATGGCAAGATTGAAGTTTTAGATGGTAGCCGTCGTCGCATGTCTTGTATCCTCGCTGAACAAGATTTTTTGGTTTATGTTGCTGACAACATCAATACTGACCATGCTAAGTTTTTGTCTGATGTGGCAAATGCTCACAAACCGCTCTCTTTATACGAAAAAGGTAAAGAGATGCAGGCTAAGCTTGATAGTGGTGAAGCTGAGGATCAGAAAGCATTGGCAAAAATGTTCCAGTGCAGTGAAGCGTTGGTAAGTGGCGCTTTAAAAGCCGCAGCATTACCGTTAGAACTGCTTCAAGCGTATCCGAATGTTGGCGATCTCGGTCGCCCAACAATCGTGAAACTGCACAAACAGTTTTCAACGCTAACGCCAGAGCAGCAGCAAGAGCTGTTAGATAAATGTCGCTCTAGCGAAGGGTTTTTATGGCAGCGAAGCACAGCTCAAGGCGTTGCTCGTCTGACAAAAGAAGTCACGGAAAGCATCGAAAATTGGATTACTGAACTTGCACCAGCAAAACCTGGTAAGAAGACGGAAAAAGTCGACTTAGTTAAAGGTCGAGCAAGCTATAGCCGAAAAGGTAGCAGCCTGGCGTTGAACTTGAAGAAAGTTGACGACAGCTTAATGGAAGAGATTCTTGCGTTTGTACAAACCAAACTGCAATAACAAATGATGATTGAATCAACCGCCTCCGGGCGGTTTTTTTATATCTGAGAAGCGTCAAATTAAAGATGTGATACCATTACGTCAGTTCAACGTTGGATAGACAAAATGCAGACACAATCTGATTTCCTTTCATCACTTCAACATCAAGCTCACCAATCTTTCCAAAGGATTGGTGTTGTCATTCAAGGCGAGGCTTCTTGGCAAAATGCGTTGATGTCAGAGTTCCATAAAACGCAGCGCCATCAACGTTGGTTTTCTGTTGGTGATTTTGGTTTGAAAAACGTATCCAGTGTTTCGTCTAAACAAGGACACATGTTGCTAGGCAGAGAGTGTGACGTTCTATTGTTTGATGCTCGAAATGGCTTTGACGCCAATAGTTTTACCGCCGCGCTTGGCTCATTGGTTGGCGGCGGTTTTCTTATTGTCATTACTGAGCTGCGACAAAATGCGAATTTTGCTCAGCAATGGATGCACAAACAGTGGGAGAAGCTCGTTGTTATTGAGCAAGACAAACCATTGCCAACGGCTCCAGACATCAAGCAAGCAGAAAAAGAAAGCCACTACACGGAACAAGAACATGCCATTTCTCTAATTGAAAAGGTGGTGACAGGACATCGAAAGCGACCGTTAATTTTGACCGCTGATCGTGGGCGCGGAAAAACAAGTGCCCTCGGCATTGCGTGTGCGAACTTATTACAGCAGAAGCCACTTAGAATCTTAATTACGGCACCATCTATAAAAGCCGTTGAGCCTGTTTACCAACATGCTTTACGTTTACTCCCTAACGCACAGCGCATTAAGAAGGACAGATTAGAATCAGGGCAGGGAGCCATTCAATTCATTGCTCCTGACGAACTTCTATCGAGCAGACCTGAATGTGATTTGTTACTTGTCGATGAAGCGGCTGCAATTCCAGTTCCTATGCTCAAAAGCATTACCGAACATTATCATCGACTCGTTTTTTCTACGACTGTTCATGGTTATGAAGGTTGTGGCCGGGGCTTTACGATTAAATTTGTTGATTGGCTTCAGAAACAGCGTTCGGGAATGAAAACATGGCACATGACACAGCCCATCCGCTGGAGCATGAATGATGCGCTTGAATCATGGCTCTATGACGCGTTTTTGTTGGATGCGGAGTTAACGCACCATCAACTTAAACAGGTCGACTCAATTTCCCTTTCTAAAGCCGATAAGAACAATTTGATATCGCAGCCTAGTTTGCTGCGTGAGTGCTTCGCTCTTTTGGTGAATGCTCATTATCAGACCTCGCCGAATGATTTGATTCACCTTTTGCAAGACGACAACAGTCAGCTCTATTTTGCTAAGCAAGATAATGCGGTTGTGGGGGTGATATTAGCGGTCGAAGAGGGGGGCCTTGACGATGAATTGATTGAAGAAATCCAGCTTGGTAAGCGTCGTCCTAAAGGACACTTAGCCCCAATTACGATTGCAAACCACCTAGGATTCCCGAATGTCGCGAATCTATCGACGCTGCGAGTCATGAGAATTGCGGTTCATCCAGCATTGCAAGGCAAAGGCATTGGTCAAAAAATTCTGCAGCAACTTGAGCAAATGGCTGCTAAACACATTGCCTACTTATCCACGAGTTTTGGTGCGACGGAAGAGTTGCTCTATTTCTGGCGACAATCGAACTTCCGTACAATTCGCTTAGGGTCAATGCGCGATGCTGCTAGCGGTTGTTATTCAGTCTTGATGGTCAAACCTTGTGATTCCCAACAGACGGCTTGGGTCGACCAATCTCAGGCGCTATTTGAAGAAATGTTGTCTAACAATGTGGCTGACGTCTATCCAAAATTAGAAGCCCCTATTTTTCGAGCTCTATTGCCGCAACCTTTGGGAATGAGTCCACTTCATCCCGCTAAGTTATTACTAATTGAATGTTATGCTGATGGTGGTAACAGTTATGAGTCTGTGTCTGTGTGGCTTCAACAGTGGTTACTTAATTTAGGTTTGAACTCTGTTTCCGACTTGATGATTAGTAAGCTTTTTCTTAACCGTAGTTGGACTGAATGTGCTCAGCAATTTGGTTTACCTGGAAGAAGGCAAGTTGAGCAGCAGTTAAGGGACGAAGTAAGACACATTTGGAGCGATTTACACTGTAAACAATAAAGGGAAATTTACACTGTAAATGAAATTACTGGGAGCTGATTTTACACTGTAAATCCAGCTCCTTTTTGTTTCAGCGTGTATTTTGATTGAGCTTTAGGCTAAATCGAGTTTTCTCTTAATATCCTGTTTAACCGTTATTGATGGATTACTTTCTTTAGTGACGTGAGCCCTATAATAAGAAATGCGAGGTTTGTTCAGAAAACGGATTTGGTTAGACTGAAAGTGTTGATGGGAAGCAAAGTGGTAAGGGTATGTGGAAGCTGTGTCTTGAGTTATCTGAAGATAAGACCAAGGTGATAGCCCGTCTTCCGGGAGAAGTGGACCTCGGTGGTGAGCTAAATCAAAATGAATTAAACGAGCAGCTCGTCGCAATGAACGCTGAAAGGATGTTTGTTGTTGAGGGGGAAGTCGTTAGGTTCATTAACTGCGCCAAAGAACGTAAAGCCGAAGCTTACGAAGGCATCGTCATTGCGGAAAAACGCAACGCGCAAGTTGAGGTCGAATTATCGAATAATGACATGCTCGCCAGTATGAACGTTGTCGGTGCGTACGGAGGCCGAGGTTTACGTGGCCCCGAGATTGTTCAAGCCCTTGCTCAAGCGCGAGTTTCGAAAGGCATCAACAAACTGGCTTTGAAGAAAGTGTTGGTTGTCAGCACTCAGCTCAAACCCGGCGAAACTTTTTCTCAACCTGTAGCGGTTGGTAAGCAACCTATCAAAGGCAAAGACGCACTTTTTACTCCTCTCGTTAAAGACATCACCAAACGCATCCTCAAACCCAAAGACGGCCAATCTGCTAGCGACAAAATTGATTTACGTAACCTCGGTGAAACTATCGCGGTTGACGTAGGCGATGAGGTGATGCGCCGCACGCCTGCGACCAAAGGTACGCCAGGTTTTACTGTTCAAGGGCGAGTGATTCCTCCACAAGCTGGAAAAGACAGCCCAATGAAGCCAGGCAAGGGCACCGAGATAAGCAAGCACGACCCAAACCTATTGATTGCATCGGTATCCGGTACGCCTCTAATTAAAGACAAAACCATTGAAGTTGATAACGCACTCTGTCTCAATAGCGTTGGCGTGAATACAGGTCACGTGAAATTCAAAGGGAATGTGATTATCGGTGGCAACATCGAATCCGGAATGATTGTTAAAGCGACGGGCTCTATTACTGTAGGCGGCTTCATTGAATCGGCTGAAGTACAAGCGCAAGACGACATTCAAGTTGGTAAAGGGATCATTGGCCACACCGTGAGTGATGGCCAGCCAAAGAGTTGTCACGTCAAAGCCAAAGGTTCGATTCGTGCCAGCTACGCCCAATATTGTGATTTGCAAGCCGGCGAAGATATTGAGTTGGCGGTGCACAGTATGAATAACGATATTGTTTGTCGGCGCAATCTGACGGTGCTGGATGCGAACGGTAGGAACGGTACGCTCAGCGGCGGAGATGCAAAAGTCGGTGGCAAAGTGGTGTGCTTACAATTGGGCGTAGAAGGCGACACCGCCACAAAGGTAGAAGCGTTTGCGCGCTATTCTGCATTTAAGGAGCGATTAGCAGAGCTCAAAGATCAATACAAACGCGCTCAAGAAGGAACGATGGATGTGATTCGTAAAGAGCTCGAATTTAAGAAACGTCCTAAAGCCGAACGTACCGACGAAGAACAAGCTCAGATTGACGTGATGAAAACACAAAACAACGAGCAGCTTGAAGCGATAAAGCAAAAGCTAGAACAAACGGAACATGACTTTGAAGTCGCGTTAGAAGAAAATATTGTCGAAGCCAAAGAGCGTGTCTTCACACGCGTGACGGTGCAGTTTGGCGACGAACAAGTAACGACAAAGCGCACTCATGGCGGTTGTTCGTTCCGTTTCAATCAATACGAAATTAAAGTCTCGGCGAACTTGGAAGAAGAGGACGTCGCTGCGGTTTAAGCTTTCTTACTCATTGAGCCCACACGTCGCAACAAGATGTGTGGGCTTTTGTTTATCTACAAATCGACAATGTGCTCTTGATAGTAGTCCGCAAGCGCACCGACTTGGCTGCTACACATTACTTTCATTGCTTGTTTAATGTGTTCTATTGGCCAGTTCCACCATTGGATATTGAGTAGAGTCTCAATCTCTTTATCGCTAAATCGTTGACGTACGACTTGGTTGTTTCCAACCACCACCGAATAAGGTTGCACGTCTTTCGTCACTACGGCGCGTGCTCCGATGACGGCTCCATCGCCGATGTTTACTCCGGGCATGATCATCGCCTCACTGCCAATCCAAACATCGTTCCCCACCACTGTATCTCCGGCACGCTCGAAACCGTCTTGTACGCCTTCTCCAAATTCTTCAGGAGAGAAGGGGAAGGTCGAAATCCAGTCAATGCGATGACCTTGGTTTCCTGCCATCATGAAGGTGGCTCCAGAAGCGATGGAACAAAACTTGCCAATGATTAATTTGTCGATGCTATCGGGTTCTCTACTTTGCCATTCTTGAAGTGTGACGGGGTCACCCAACAAGTAGCGTACCGCTTGCTCTTCGAAGCTTTTTTGATGATAGAAGCCCGAGTAATAGCTGTAATCGCCAACGATGATATTGGGATTAGTGATGTGATCTTTAATGACTTGACCTTTTAACCACGTGTCGAAAACACTCATAACTCATCCTTTCAAATTTAGGTTGTACAGAGTTTAGAGGCTTTCTATTATTTCCAGTAGTTTGATTTTAGAGATTCAGAATTACTGTATGGAAATAAAATGGCTCAGCTACGTACCACTTTACGTCGCTTTGTGTGAGGAACGAAGTATTGCTGGTGCAGCAAAGCGACTGAATTGTTCGAATGCGCATGTAAGTCGGCAACTTAAACAGCTTGAAGACATATTGTCGGTGCAGCTTATTCAGCGAACTACGCGCCAGTTTAATTTGACCTACGATGGTTTGCGGTTTTATCAGCAGGTAAAGCAACTGCTCGAAGGCGCTGAGCAGATCAATGAGCAAGTCATGGCAAACGAGATCGTATCGGGAAAATTGAGAATAGCGGCGTCCGCTTCTTTCGGAGCTGCGTTACTCAGCCAAACATTGATCGAGTTTCGATTGCAACATCCACAAGTGAGCGTCGAAGTGATCTTCACAGAGACACCTCTCGACTTGATTGAGGCTGGGTTTGATATCGCATTCTACTTTACCGATACTCCTCCAGAGGGATACGTCGGCCATCAGCTACGCACTTTACACTGTAAACCGATCGCTCATCGCTCGTATTTAGCTGATAAACCAAATGTAAGTACGCCAGAGGAGCTTGGCGACTTGGAGCACATCCTTTATAAAAGTCGTGACTTGGTGTTAGATAAATGGACGTTTACGCATAAACAAACTCAGCAGCATTGCAGTATTGGGTTAGAAAGTACGCTGAGTTTTAATCTTGTCCAGTCCATGTTGGATGCTACTTTGGCTGGCTGTGGTGTAGCCATGTTAGATGAATTTGCACTGGCTAAACTCGAACCTGCACAAAAAGAACAACTCGTGAGTTTGCTGCCAGAATGGCAAACGGATGCGATTTTGCCGCTTTATCTGCTTTACCCAAAACGTGAGCACTTACCAAGAAGAACGCGAGCGTTCATTGATCACTTTAGGAACATATATTCTGTCGGCGAATAGCGACAACAAACTTAGCAACTATTGAGGAAGCAAAGGAATGCGAAAACACTGTATTGCGATTGGTGGTGGTGGCTGGATGATGGGAGAGAATCCGAGTCCGCTCGATCAATACATTTTGTCTTTGTCTGGTAAGGAGAATCCAAACATTTGTTTTCTACCGACAGCCACGGGAGACGCCGATGAAGTGATTGAACGTTTTTACGATGCGAAGCTTAGTGAGAACGCAACCCATTTTCCGCTGTTTAAGTTTGATGCTGGTTGGAAAGAAACGCTATTTGAACAAGACATCATTTACGTCGGTGGCGGTAATACGCGTTCGATGTTGGCCATTTGGCGCGAATGGGGAATCGATAGAATACTCAAGCAGTGCTATGAGCAAGGCATCATCATTTGTGGCATGAGCGCTGGTGCAATTTGTTGGTTTGAGTTTGCGGTGACAGACAGTGATCCCGAAGCATACCAAGTTATACGTTGTCTCGGATTAATTGACGGTTTGGCTGCGGCGCATTTTTCTCATGTAGGTGAGAAGTTCGAGGTTTTCCAAGCCTTTGCTCGTTCTCAACCGAGCATCACTTGTTATGGCATTCACGATTATGCGGCATTGCACTTTGTCGATGGAAAATTGTTAGCTACTGTCACCAGTTTTCCTGATGCAGGCGTGTTGGTCAAAACAGGTAACGAAGAAAACATATTACGAGGGTGAGCTTCTTCAAATCAGCAGTAAAGGCAATAACTACTGACCGGACACAGAAGAAGCTCATGGATTCAGCTAACTTACATTAAGTATCGTGCTTACAGCTCGTAACGCAGACCTAAGTGGTAGTAGCTTTCGTCTGCGTGCGCACCGCCAAACGAGACTTCTTGTCCATTGCTGTAGCCACGCGAACCGTTACGATCAACGTAGTTTGTGTAGATAGAAGAACGAGGCGTCAGTTTGTATTGCACTTCTAGCGTTGTATCTTTCAGCTCTAGCTCGTCACCCTCACTGTTTTCTAAAGAACGATAACCAGCACGCAGTGCCCATTTGTCATTTACACTGTAAACCGCCGTCAGTTCCATCACTTTGTCGGTACTGGTTTGCGAGTAATAGCCCTCTAGTTCATCTTCCGAGTACAACGCACCCAACATCAAATCTCCTAGGTAGTAACGTGTACCTGCGCCCCAGAATGTGTAATCGGTGTCGTTGCTTTCACGTGCATCACCTTTATTTTTCTGCATCGCCACCACTGGTGCCAAGGTACCCCAATTCTCCATGTCTAGCGTATAACGCAGTGCAGCGTTGTAACCGTAGTCAAGCTCAGAAGTGTTGTTTCCTAAAATGTACGCGACAGAAAAATCGAAATTACCTAGGCTGTTTTGGTATTGCAACGTGCCATCTTGACGGAAAACTTGCGTCGCGGTTTTGTCGACTTTATTCGCTTGGCGCGCCATAGAAACATCGGAAGAAGCGAACACATCACCAATGTCGGTAAACATAATTAATCCAGATGCCACGCGACCACCAGTAATGCGACCATAATCTTTCGCATCAATACCCGCCCACACATAACGTGCGGTCAGAGACGGTTTGTCGTTTACTTGGTTTGCGTATTCAGCGGCACCCACTTGGTATTGCGCTTGGCCGATGATCGACGCGTACTCGTTGATGGTTTGTGAACCGTTTAAACCAATACGGCCATCAAATTCGCCATTTGCATCGCCATGCTCATCATTTTTACTGGTGACATTGAAACCAAGACGAGAGTAAATATTTAAAACTGACCCATCTTCCGCTTGATACAGCTGCGCTGCCATTGCGTTTGATGCCATCAATGTAGGGAGAAGTAGAGTCAAAATGTACTTTTTCATGATTAACGACCTTTCATTTCTATTGTTTTAGGTACGACAAAGCCCCTTCCGAGTAACGGAATAAGAAAAATTGTCGTGAAGTAGAGAGAGGGTGCGCCCTTGTTTGCCAAGGGCGCGAGCTAGTCCATTCCTATAGGGGAAGAATGATTTAGCTTAAATCGACGTCTTTGCAGCCAAAGAAGTAAGTCGCGAGGAAGCCGACGATGTAAGAGATAAGCAGGCCAGCAACAAACACCATCATGCCCGGGAAGATGCCATTTTCTGATGTCATGAGAGGAATTGCCACGATACCGGACGGGCCAAACACCGTATTAAGACCAACTGGTAAGCCAAGGTAAGAAACTAAACCGATAAAGAAGCCGCCCGCAGCACCACCAATACAAGCTGTAACGAATGGTTTTACGCGTGGTAATGTCACGCCGTAAATCAATGGTTCGCCAATGCCTAGAAGACCCGGAATAATAGCGCCTTTAACTTGAGTGCGCAGTAGAGCGTCTTTTTTGGCTTTGAAATACAGCGCCATTGACGCGCCAACCTGACCGCCACCAGCCATCGCCAGGATAGGGAATAGCGAGTTAAAGCCCTGTGTTTCCATCAATGCGAAGTACACGGGAACAAAACCCTGGTGGATGCCAAATACCACAGAAATTAAGAACAAACCTGCCAAGATTGCAGCGCCTAATGGGTTATCGTTCAAGTTGAGGAACAACCAAGACATCCCTTTAAACAGCTCGCCGCCGATTGGCATGATGATCAAGAAGGTTACCGCGCCCATGATCAACAGAGTGATAACGGACGTTAAGATCATGTCCAGATCATCTGGCATGTATTGACGAACCTTACGCTCGACTTGCGCACCGATGATCGCCGCCAAAAGTACGCCGATAATGTTGCCGCGCGGATCAATCGCAAAGCCGAAAAACTCGTTCATGCCAGAGTAAATGCCGGATGTCGCCTCTGGGTTGTAACCCAGCACAAACAAAGAGGCGAGAATGGCACCATTAACACCAGAGCCGCCAAACGCTTGCTGCGCGTTGTAACCAATCAGAATACTTAAGAAAGCAAACAGACCCTTACCAAAGACTTTCATGTAGGCAATCAAATCCAACATAAACTGGCTTGGTGTCTGGTCGAGAACAAACATCTGTTCCAATAACGTCGCAAAACCTAGCAACAAACCAGCGGCAATAAAGCCAGGGATCAACGGCGTAAAGATGGTGGCAAACTTGCTTAAAAAACGCTGAACTGCACTGGTTTGTTTGCTCTTCATCTGTTTTTTCTGCTCGGCCGCGACGGCAGAAAGATCTTGTTGCGGCATATCTGGTTCTTCACTGTCACCAGAGGTTAAGCTGTCGATCAGTTGATTCATCATCTCAGCCGCTTGTTGAGCTTTTCCAGGACCGAGAATGATCTGAAACTGCTCATCGCTTTCCACCACACCCATTACGCCGGGAATTTGCTTGATAACTGATTGATCAGCCAAGCCATTGTTGGCGAGCGATAAACGCAAACGCGTCATACAGTTACCACATTTGCTTACGTTGCTACTGCCACCCACTGCGGACAGCAACTGCGATACTGTGTTTGAAGTTATTTTTGCCATAGGGTCTATCCTTCAGAACTCGGATTATTTAATTATTATTTAGTGCTGCGCGAATAAAGCCGTTGTGCGCGGCGAGGCGTGATTTGGCTTGTTCGGCATCCAAATCGGCCAAAATCATTAAGATGGCGGTTTTGCAGTGGCGACCACAGGCATTTAATGCTCGCTCTGCTTCTTCTTTTGATGCGTCGGTTGCTTCCACAACAATGTTGGTTTGGCGTAGGATGAGCTTGGCGTTAGTGGCTTCTACATCCACCATTAAGTTGCCAAATACCTTACCGCTACGAATCATTGCGCCTGTCGTGAGCATGTTTAGCACCAGTTTTTGTGCGGTGCCGGCTTTCATGCGAGAAGATCCAGTGACAACCTCTGCGCCAACTATCGGCAGAATCGCGATGTCGGCCGCTTCTGCCATGGTACATTCTGGATTACAAGCGATAGATGCGGTCGTGGCTCCGATGGATTTAGCGTACTCCAAACCACCTAGCACATAAGGTGTACGGCCACTTGCTGCAATGCCTACAACCACGTCATTCTTGGAGAGGTGAAGTGCTTTTAAGTCGTCTTGGCCCATTTTCGCGTTGTCTTCTGCGTTTTCTACCGCTTTTAAAATCGCTTGATGTCCACCAGCAATTAAGCCAATCACCATATCTGGGTGCGTGCCGTAGGTAGGAGGACACTCGCTCGCATCAAGAATGCCTAAGCGACCTGACGTACCAGCTCCCATGTAAATTAAACGGCCACCATTTGCAAAAGCTTGGGTAATTGCGTCAACTGTCTCTGCAATTTGTGGTAGCACCGCTTTTACCGCGAGCGGGACTTTTTGATCCTCTTCATTAATGACTTGCAGCATCTCGATGGTCGAAAGCGTATCGATCTCGGCACTGGCTGGGTTACGGCTTTCTGTCACCAATCTGCTTAAATCAATTTTCATGTTTTGCACTCTTCGTAATGTTCAATCTGAGGGCGATTTTATGGAATAAAATATTCAGGTTTGGTGATAAAAATCACACTTGAGGTTATTCTTTATGCAGGAGAAATTTGGAATAATGAGAGAAAATATACGTCTATTACATCCGGGATTAACTGTCTTGGTTAGAATAATCAGGGGGTTAAATCAAACGCCTATTATTTCTGTTTTGGAATAATTTATTTAAAATTTTTGAGGTTTTTGTTGTGTCAGTTATCAATAGGATAGTCGCGAGGCGTACTCAGCTTTCGCAAAGCGGTCGTTTGGTTGGCGATTGGATTGTTGAAAACGCAGAAAAGGCGGCGCTGCTCACCAGCCAAGAACTTGCGGCGCAAGTAAAAGTGAGTCAATCGAGCATTGTGAAATTTACTCAGCGTATTGGCTTTAAAGGTTACAGCGAGTTTAAGTTAGCTCTGAATGAAGAGATTGGCCGTAAGCATGCGATGGGGTCGACACCGTTGCACAGTGATATTTTGGCAGATGATCCCATCGCGGTTATTTCACAGAAACTGGTGAAAGCAAAAACAGATGCTATGTTTCAAACCACCAATACGCTGTCTTACGAAGCGTGTCACCAAGCGGTGAAATGGTTGAGTGAAGCGCGTCGAGTGCAAGTGGTCGGGATTGGGGGCTCTGCACTGACCGCGAAGGATTTAAGCTTTAAACTGCTTAAACTTGGTATTACGGCGCTTTCTGAACAAGACAGCCACGTGCAGATTGCTGTTGCCCGCACGCTCTCTCCAGAAGATGTTCAGATCGCAATCTCGTTTTCGGGTGAGCGCAAAGAAATTCTCGTCGCGGCAGAAGCGGCAAAAGAGCAGGGCGCGAAGGTGATTGCGTTATCTGCGCCTGGAAGAAGTCGCTTGCGCGGTATTGCCGATATTACGTTTGATACGATTGCCAATGAAACGGAACATCGCAGCTCATCCATTGCTTCGCGTACCGCGCAAAACGTGATCACCGATTTGCTGTTTATCATCTTGGTTCAGCAAAGAGACGACAGTGCCCGTCAGTTGATCAGCGATATCAGTACCGACATCAAACAGATCCTCACATGATCGCTTGTTTAACAGCGGACTAGAGATCCGGATCGTGCCTCAGCAAAGCAATAAAAGCAGAGAGATGTTTTTCAATGGTGAGATCGGCAGAAATCGCGGGCAATTCCAACGTGATGCAAGGTAAATCACGTTCACTACACCAAGTGCCGAATGAGCCGGGTGTTTCGTAGTCGACATCGTCAACGATTGGCAGTTGGAACTGCTCGTGGAGCCATTTGGCAAGGTCGGAATGTTTGGGATCATCCACAAACGCAAGCGGTTCATGAAACGACACCACAAACTTTGGCCTGCGCAGTTCAATCAAGTTAATTAATGCGCCAACTTCTGGCTCTAGCTGGTTTTTAGAGCCTGTTTTCACCTTTACGTCTCGAATGGGTGTGTGAGAGCTCCATCGATACACGGTGCCATGCTCAGTCCAATTTTGGGTTGGAAACGCGCGATTGAGATCCACTTGGTTTGCATTTGCGCGTGTGCCTAGCTGGTTGCCGTCCGGATTCATTGACAGAATCACATCATGTCGTAAGTTTTCTGCAGGCAAGCTTCTTAGCGCGCAGGACAAACCTGCAATCGAGGCCGTCTCGTCCCCGTGAGTGCCTGCCAAAATCAAACCTCGCGAAGCACTTTCGACTTGAGCCGGAAAATACAATAATGGCGCACCAAGCACGGATTGACCGTATGATGTTGGCCGAATTAAAAATGCCGCTCTTTCCGTTCTTGGAATTAGACTCACCGTAATCTCCTGATTGATGAAGTAGTATCAATATCTAAGCTAATTACACCTAGCTAAACTGAACCGTTTAAACTCGTCAACGGTTGAAATGTTAATTGTGGCACTTGCTTCACAAGACGCGTTAGGAGAACGAAAAACGATATGGATTTTAAAAAACATTCAACGGCGTTGCTGATTTCCTCTTTATTCACCCCTTTTCTTGCTACATCAGTTGCTGCGGAGACCTTACCTAAAGGCATTCAACTTGCCGCAGAACAGCATTTAGTACGTGCGAATGACGCAGAGGCGGCGACGCTTGACCCAGCGAAAGCCGAAGGTCTGCCAGAAATGCATGTGATTCGTGACTTATTTGAAGGGCTTGTGATTCAAGATCGTGACGGAAACATTATTCCCGGTGTGGCAGAATCATGGGAAACCAACGACAACCAAACCTTTACTTTTCACTTGCGCAAAGACGCGAAATGGTCGAATGGCGAGCCTGTGACGGCGGATGATTTTGTCTATTCACTGCGCCGAGCGGTGGACCCGAAGACCGCTTCTCCAAATGTTTGGTATCTCAAACTCACCAAGATCAAAAACATCGCCGATGTAGCAGAGGGCAAAAAGCCTTTGGACGATCTCGGTATCAAGGCAGTGGATAAATACACCCTACGTTTTGAGTTGGACAGTCAAGTGCCGTACTTTGTTGCTATGACTGGGCACACGTCCATGATGCCAGTGCATCAAGCGACAGTGGAAAACCGCGACAAGCCGTGGAGCGATCCAGACCAATTTGTTAGCAACGGTGCATTCACATTGGATAAGTGGGTCGTGAATGAACGCATTGAACTGGTTAAGAGTCCAAGTTACTGGGACAGCGCAGATACGCATCTAAACAGAGTGACTTACATTCCGTTTGAAAACCAAAACGCGTCTATCAATCGCTTTGCGGCAGGAGAGCTGGATATCACGTCAGATGTGCCGACTCATATGGCGCAGAAGCTTAAACAAGATTACAAGCAGGCTTACACGGTGGTGCCATTATTGTGTACGTATTACTACGCGTTCAATACCACTCGTCCGCCATTTGATGATGTGCGAGTGCGTCAAGCGGTGTCGTACTCCATCATGCGCGATGTGATTACGAATGGTGTCACGCAAGTGGGCAACCTTCCTGCTTATACTTTTGCGCATCAGTACACCGCAGGGTTTGATGCGACGCCGCCTGAATACAGTAAGTGGAGTCAGCAACAACGTGACGAGAAAGCGCGTCAGTTGTTAAAAGAAGCGGGTTACAGCCAAGACAAGCCGCTCGATTTTAAATTGCTGTACAACACCAGTGAGGCAAACAAATCGATCGCGGTTGCGATAGCGTCGATGCTACAAAAAAATCTCGGTGCAAACGTGGAGTTAGAAAACCAAGAGTGGAAGTCGTACTTAGTGGCGCGTAAACAAGGCAATTTCGATGTGATGCGCGCTTCCTGGTGTGGTGATTACAATGAAGCGTCTACTTTCCTGAGCTTACTTCGCTCAGGTTCCTCGGGTAACTTTGCACGTTACAGCAGTGAAGCGTACGACAACGCGATGAACAGTGCATTGACTGCAACCAATGAGAAAGCACGCCAAGGTTTCTATGATCAAGCCGAGCAATTGTTGGCGGCGGATATGCCAATCGCACCGATTTACTACTACATGCAAGCGCGTTTGGTTCGTCCTACGGTTGGCGGTTTTGCCAAGAACAACGTAGAAGGTCGTATCTACTCGAAAGACCTCTACATCAAGAAGTAGCGCTCAAAACAAGCGATAAATATGAAGCCCCGAAGATGTATCTTACGGGGCTTCTTTTTATTGTTAGCGAGTGGAGAGCTTGTTCACGAGCATAGCGACTCGTTTGCCAAGATACTCCGCTGTTGCAACATCAGAAGCATGCAACTGACCACCTTCACCACCTTGTGCAACAATACCACCTTGTACACCATAACGATTCAGGTTTTGCTCCCCAGAATTGCTGATCTTATCCAACCCGACCCACATCATGCCGTGTTGGTTAGCGAGCGTTTGTAGATATTGTAATGTGCAAGATTGGTCGCCATTCATTGCCCCACCACTGGTAAAGCCAGCCGCGATTTTGCTCGCCCATTTTTGGTAATACCAAGATTCACTGCTTGCATCTGCAAATGCTTTAAACTGCGCTGCTACACCGCCCATATAGGTCGGTGAGCCAAAGATAATCGCATCACACTCAGCAAGTTCATCCATTAGTTTAGGGTTCACAAAACGTCCCTCAATAATCTCACTGCCTTCAATTCGGTGAGAGAGGATTTCACATTCATCTTGCTGCTTAATGCCTTGTTGTTCAACGCCTGCGGCAATCGCGCGAGCAAGCTGACCAGTAACGTCGGTTTTAGAGAAATAAATAATCGCAATTTTGGACACAATGGTTCCTTTTTTCATTGTTGATTTTTAATCGTGCGACTAAGGCTAAAACCTCAATCTAAGTTGAGGTCAAGAAGAGATTTGAGATAGATAAAGTACGAATTGGCATCTAAAGAGCTTTCTTATAGGGTAAGTCGACGGCATAACTACAGTGAATGCAACGACGATGAATGTCGTGTATAAAAGCGTTAAAGGAAGATCTTAA
>NZ_JADDYG010000372.1:124964-125811 GCF_015163535.1 Vibrio sp. OPT46
GATAAGTTGAGGTCAAGAAGAGATTTGAGATAGATAAAGTACGAATTGGTATCTAAAGAGCTTTCTTATAGGGTAAGTCGACGGCATAACTACAGTGAATGCAACGACGATGAATGTCGTGTATAAAAGCGTTAAAGGAAGATCTTAAAGATGTAGAAAACTCTCTTGGGAACAATGATAAAGGTACCGATGCTAGTGATGATTAATAGGCGGAAAAATAGATTAAAATATGTAAACTCAGACCTGATCCAAGGCGGGAAAAGTACATTTCATCGTTTCTTAAGGCGAGGGATTATTATCATTATGGTAGGAGGCCTTTCTACAGCCTCTTCCACGGTATTTGCACACTTTATAGCGGGTGTGTTTGATGTGGATATGAATGTTCATCCAGAGAGCTTAGAAGAAAAAGTGCATGCACTACTTTTTGTTTCGGTCAGTCTTGTTTTTTACCTCTTTTATGCCCTTATCTCGCTAAATATTAGTGGGTGGCTCATAATGAAGCTAAAAATATAAGCTTAACTAAAACCATGTCCTTGTATTTTAAGGAAGATGGAACTAGTGACGATTTTTTCTTTGCTTGCACCATCTCTATTTTTTGTATTTATTTAAGGTTCGTAAATAAGAAGCTTCCTTTGGTTAAAGTGGCGCTTTTGGTTTCGGCGATGTGTCATGTTTTTATCATGAAAGAATACAGTGGTGACCTTCAGCTTATACGTTTTGTCTCTTCACTGTTTTTCGCCATTAACTTTGGGTTATTTGTGACCACCAAGTGATACTAAAAAGCCGATGTAGATACATCGGCTTTTTAGTGGGTTATTTCTTTCTGCGAGTATAAATCCGAGATTTT
>NZ_JADDYG010000373.1:0-256 GCF_015163535.1 Vibrio sp. OPT46
TTTGTTACATACAAGATGGGGCGATAATAATACGATGTTTTATTAATCACTATCCCCATTTTTGAGTACTTTATTACTTAAGTAATTGCTACTGTATTCATCCTAAAAACAAATACTCAAAAATAGCGACCAAATTACATGAAAACACAAAAAGCAAACGTTTAAATCAAACTCTTCCATTAATTTAGTAAAAATTAATATTCAATAAAATAAAACATGAAAAAGAAAGAGAAAAAATTGCGTTATTTTTTCTTTC
>NZ_JADDYG010000374.1:0-1091 GCF_015163535.1 Vibrio sp. OPT46
AGACTTCCTAGTCCGGCCATACCACCAACAAATGCTGCGCGGGAGTTAAATTCAGAAACATCGATATCAAGCCCCCCAATTTCTGAGTCAATAGAAGCTTTTGTCATTTTAGGAGCTGCTTCTTGCCATCGCACCAGAAGGGCGTCCACCTCATTTGAGACAACTTTACCGCTAGATTTTAGGTTACTCTCGAGTTTAGAGGTGATCAGTTGGCTGAAATAATTGCCAATTTCTGTTTGAGCTTCTTTCTTGTCATCATAAGTTTCGGTAATAAGCGTTTCCAAACCTTCCGCAGATGAATTGTACTGATAGAAGGTCTTCATATCAGAAAGATCTTTTTTCTTACGGTCAGCACAAGATGCAATAAGTTCCTCGAAATCGGCCTTTATTTTAGAAGCCTGCTTACGAAATCGCGCATCCTGTTCATTGACCTCATTTACACGGTCAACACTTGATTGCTCTTTGTCTTTCAATGATTCAATAGCAACCGCTAGAACCTTATCTGCTTGAGAGTAAATATTCTTGATATTTTGCTCTACGATAGCAGCATGATTCTCATTCAGGTAATCTGCCATTTCATCGACTTGACGGATAAGCGATGTACGATATAACTCATTCTCTCGCCAGAACGGTTGTGTACGAGCAGTCAGTTCCTGAGGTTCTGGTGCTTCATCGATATAACCATCTTCTATCCAATGATTGAAAATTAGCTTATCTAGCTGCTTTTTCACGCGTTTAAACGTCACTTTACCAACCATAGAAACATCATCAGCATTTAGATCGCTATGACAGTGCGATTGGACGAATAATAGATGCTTCAGAGGATTATTTTTATCAACTGGTGGGCGCTGACGGATGATATTTGCTGCAAAGCCCAAATCACTTTCCTTAAAGAAACCAGCGTGCATAGACAAGAATACAACACCATCAGCTAGCTCTACACCACCAAGCGCTTTTTCTGTGTCGCTGTCGTCTTCACTGTTTAGATCCCCAGGAGTATCCATCAACCACACTTTTTTGAGGATAGGCGCATCCATGAACACGATTGCTATGTACGCATCGTTCTCAAATGATTCATCATAATTGTGTAC
>NZ_JADDYG010000375.1:0-892 GCF_015163535.1 Vibrio sp. OPT46
GAACCATCCCCATCGGGGAACAGTTTCTTTGCAATGGCTTTTAAGGCTCTCTGAGGATAATCTGCATATTGATTAAGCTTATCCCTACTATTCTTATTAGCCTTTTCTGCTTTCGCCACAGGGAATCTCGCTGGCCCTGTTACATGCCATGAGATACATTTGGACTCTGCACTTATGTACTCATCGAAGTAGCGT
Organism: Vibrio sp. OPT46; assembly: GCF_015163535.1. NCBI lineage: Bacteria > Pseudomonadati > Pseudomonadota > Gammaproteobacteria > Vibrionales > Vibrionaceae > Vibrio > Vibrio sp. OPT46. The sequence continues at coordinate 196 of NZ_JADDYG010000375.1, forward strand.
TTTAACTTTCTTTGAAATTCTTCAAACTCAATTTCAACAATTTCTTCCACTGAACAATTAAACGCCTTCGATGGTGCGCTTTCCGAAGTGGACTTGATCAGCTCATGAAGTGAAATTTTGAATGTCCGTAATGCGTTGCAGTAGTCAACTACTGCTTGAGCGGCGTGACGCTCAGGAAATTGAGATTGGCCATTAAAAGCTCGCTCAATTGATGAAGGATCAAGCTGGCTCTTATATTCAAGCAGATCCTTGTCTTCTCCAATGTATTCCTCGATTTTTTTATTAACTAAATTTTGCATCTGTAGCCCCCAAGCTATCTATGTTTAACAAATGATTTAACGTATTTATTTGATGTGTTAATTATACTAACAACCCCCAATAAATACCATATTAACACACAAATAAATGTTAAATATAATTAACTATTTAGATTGACTCTGGCCTGGACAAAGGGGCCACAATGGGGCTCGACAGAGGGAAAGCTTTTTAGGCGAAGCCGTTAAGAAAAGCGATACAAATGCTTTTAGCTCGCCGAAGGCGAATCATATTGCCACCAGCATTCTGCTAGGACGGTGACAACGGGGGTTTGTTGGCATCGTACTAGCGCTGGTGGACAACAGCCATGAGCGGCAATACTTGGCGAGGAACGAGACTTAGTAATGCAAGGGGTAAGTCCGGCGGGTGGGCCTCGGTGGCG
>NZ_JADDYG010000375.1:902-1380 GCF_015163535.1 Vibrio sp. OPT46
TGTTGGCAATGTCCTGGCGCTGGTGGACAACAGCCTTGAGCGGCAATACTTGGCGAGGCACGAGGCCTAGCATTGCAAGGGGTAAGTCCGGCGGGTGGGCCTCGGTGGCGACTAGGGGGAACCCCTGTTAGTGGAGAGAAATTCATAACCTGCAATAAAAAAGAACTCTATTGCAGGTCGATATTCTATTTAGATTCTATGCCGCCATTCGCTCGTATTGTGTGTTTAACACATTGTTAAGCCACTTACCAACCCATTCACCAACCCAACAAAAGGCCGAGTAAATCACCGACTGGCCCAAACATTCGTGGGCTAGTCCTACGGTCAGATCGCGAACGAATGATTCTGGTATTTGCTTGCACTTGGCATGCTCAACAGTCGTAAATAACCTAGCTAATTTACCATTGCTATGGATTAGAAATGGATCGGTAGATCGACACTTTTGGTATGATTTGGTTATGCACCCTACCTTTGTAGC
>NZ_JADDYG010000376.1:0-278 GCF_015163535.1 Vibrio sp. OPT46
TTATCGGCATTGACCTCTATCTGAATTCTTCTCACATTTAACCAGTTATCTGCTAGTTCAGTGACTGTTTCTATCAATTTGCTACCAATACCGAGTCCATGGAAACTATCATGTACTCCGATGCCAAACGATGCCGTGTGCATCGTTCTTGGACGTAGAGAGTGGTGAAAGCCAATATTTCCGACGACTTTACCATCAATTTCAGCGACATAGCTATAAACACCATCAGGTATGTTTGACAATCTTTCCACCCACATCGCGAGCGAAGGCTTTGGGAG
>NZ_JADDYG010000377.1:0-267 GCF_015163535.1 Vibrio sp. OPT46
GAGTACCAACAGCACTCATATGACGTCATATGTGAAGCTGTACCTAATGAAAAGTTCGCTCAAATTCAAACAATTGAGCAGCTACTCAACACAAACCCCCTATCAAAGATAAAACCATCCCACATCGTATTTGTGGCTCTTGGAATTATATTTTTGATAGGTGTGCAGGTATTTAAATCTAACTCCAAGCAAGAGTATGTAATTCCTGACATAGATTCAATGGTGAAGAAAGCATCAAGCAGTACTCTAGCTAAGCAAGCTGAAAAC
>NZ_JADDYG010000037.1:0-296 GCF_015163535.1 Vibrio sp. OPT46
GGTGGTGCAAAGTATGTTCAAAACTTCATGGGGCTATCCTTGTCCTATGGTCGTGGTCCTAAGTCTGAGTTCGAGCACCAGTCCAAAACCAACCCAAACCTGACTTTTGATGAGAAAGCCTTGTTAAGCCATTGCGTCTGTATCTGGAAGGTCTACTACAGACGAATGATTGAGCTGAATGCTATTGATTACGACCATATTCTCGTCCATGCGGTAAAAATTCTCACACATGATGTAGGTTTTAGAACCTGGTTGCAAAACCAGTTTAAAGCAGTACTTGCCGATGAGCATCAGGA
>NZ_JADDYG010000378.1:0-287 GCF_015163535.1 Vibrio sp. OPT46
TCAATGTCCGTTGAATTAGCGGATGCATCTAGCGCATTACTTTCAAGCACTCTCACTAGATTTCGATAGCTATCGCGGTAGTACTCTGCAAATACACCTTTGGCTTCTTTTAGTGGGATAGAGAGGAACTCAACACGTGTCTTGAGAGAGCTAAAGTGCATGTATTCTTTAAAGCCGTCTAACTTGTCTAGCTTTGACATAATCAAATAGATTGGCAATGCTGAAGACGTTTTAGAGTTGATGGTACTCAAGCGCGCCAATAACGACGAAATGGTGTACTCTTTTTG
>NZ_JADDYG010000379.1:0-244 GCF_015163535.1 Vibrio sp. OPT46
CTTAGAAATATTGCTCTTGCCTTTTAAAGTTTCCAATGAGCCTACGTTACGGTAAGCAAAATCTTCGTAGGGCTTAAACCAGTCAAGTAGAGCATGTGAACTGGATTGATCAACGGCATACTTACGAATTAAAAACATGGCAGATTGGCCAGCTTTTAGTTCGCACAGTAGGTGGTCTAACAAAATGGTTTGAAGGTTCTCTGGTTTCTTTGCTTCCTCTACCCATTCATCAGGTGTACTGCAT
>NZ_JADDYG010000380.1:0-356 GCF_015163535.1 Vibrio sp. OPT46
AGTGCTGAATATACGTCAGGTCGACACCGTTCTAATGGTGAATGGAAGTACTACAACTTGTACAAAGACGGTGAAGAAGACAAACGCTCATCCACCTATTCCCTGCAGAGTGACTACAAGTTAGGCCCTAAGACGTATTTGTATGGCAGCTTTAAAGGAGTGGATTCTCGCTACAGTGCTTATTTTAAAGACTATACGTTGTCAGGTGGTTTGGGTTACCAGTTCTCCTACACTGAGAACTTCATTTTAGAGGTAGAAGTAGGCCCTGGTTTTCGCTATCAAGAGCCAAACTTAGACGAAATAGATGATGACGATATTGTCTTTCCCGATATCGTTAGAGAAGGCATTTTTCGAGG
>NZ_JADDYG010000381.1:0-385 GCF_015163535.1 Vibrio sp. OPT46
TGAGGATCATAATAAAGTTTTCCTCTTTCTACTTCTTGCCATAGATCGCCGCCAAATAAATCGCCTTGTTGATGCATCATCTCACACCTAAAACATAAAAGTTGTCAATCACTGTTACCTTTCTGATTATGATTGGTTATTCTTGTGATAATAAGAATTTTAACAATAAATAAAAAATCTCGTAGTTGTATACGAGTTGTGGGGAGAAAATGCGTTATTTACCCAGAAAGCGATGCTATTTTGCATTGTTCTTCCTCACCTTTTTCGCTTTGTGTATTGGGGTTATTGAGCTGTTAAATCGAAACCAGCAAGAGCTTCACAAAGAGCGAGTTCAAGTTGAGGCCAAAGAACAACTTTCCATTCTCCGTTCCAATTTGGAAGCGGT
>NZ_JADDYG010000382.1:0-1149 GCF_015163535.1 Vibrio sp. OPT46
TATTTAAATCTAACTCCAAGCAAGAGTATGTAATTCCTGACATAGATTCAATGGTGAAGAAAGCATCAAGCAGTACTCTAGCTAAGCAAGCTGAAAACGATTTGAATCATAAAAAAATCGAGAGAATAGACAAGGCAAATGCAACTAAAGAGGAAGCAAAATGGCTTACTCAACGTTTAACCGCATCAGATCCTAAAAAGGTCATTTTGAACCTTAAAGCCTATATTAACTCTCTTCCTGTTGATGTTGGTGGATGGTTCCCAATGACTGTCGATCTCGTTACCAAAGGAATCATTACTAGAGACTCATCAACGGTAGACAAACCAGCAGACCAAGAGTTTTTTCATGAGACGACCGTTTTGTGGAAAAACGGAGGGACAACGGTTGCCAATTTTAGAGACAACATCGAATTCGATGGAACTATCACTTATTCACTCTCTGGAGAAGAGATTACTACGTCTCAAATAGTACCGCTTCCTAAACCAGACCATTATTTTGATGAAAGTGACGCTTTTATCTTCATAAAGGAAACTCACGGCCACTACCTAGACTTACTAACCTTCATTCAGCAACAAGCAGAGAAGACACAAGGAAGACTGTACGGAGCGATTTCAGCAAACCGCAAAACAGAAAGGGAGATCCCTTTTAAAAACGAAACATATTCCACTGAAGTAAGAAACCCACAAATAGATTACACCGTTGTGAATGTACAACTTTCGTTAAGTGGGTTTGGTTGGGCATTTAACTATTTGGACCAACTAGCTAACGATATCGACAAATTTAAAAGCATGATTATACAGAGCATTTCGATAAATCTGGAAACAGAAGAGATCGTTCTTAAGATGCAGTACATACACGAAAGTAGCATTCTTAATCAACAAGACAAAGAGGTTTCATTACGTGAAAATTAATACTATTACCCTATGCATCGCGACCCAATTGTTGAGCTTTACAACTTTTGCAAATGATCAATCCGGGCAGACTTACCAAGACATCCAAAAACAACGAAGCCTCTCTATAGAGGAAAACAAATCACTCTCGCAAAATGAGTTGATACGAGCCCAAAAAGAGCATGCTAATAAGATGTTAATGCTTGACAATCAGTATCAGCAGCTTTTGATAGAAAATAACAAATTACTAAACGGTGGG
>NZ_JADDYG010000383.1:0-385 GCF_015163535.1 Vibrio sp. OPT46
TTGGTGCAATTAAAGGTGTAAATTGTGGTGATGGTGCAGGTTATGCGGCAAATAGAATTGTTGTAGACTGGCAAGATAGTAAGCGTTACCACTCAGCGAACGGTGTAGTCGTATCTGACTATTCATTAAACCGAATCGGTGTTACAAAAAATGCATCTGGCTCACAATTTCTTGTCCGCCTTTACTCGTATAATTTCAAAACTAAACTTTGGGAAACACCTAGAGAAAACCGAGCACTAGCAACTATCTATTGCTATTACCCTTAAATATCTTCCCTTCCAGGGCACACCAAACTATAATATATTATAGACTAAGCTTAAGGTATGCCCTATGAACCTACTTCTTGCTATCTTCTTTGGAATTCTTCGTACTCCGGCTCTACTTT
>NZ_JADDYG010000384.1:0-6094 GCF_015163535.1 Vibrio sp. OPT46
TCAGAACCAGCTTCAACGATATGCGCAAGTTCATTGTCATACGCTTCTACAAAGGCAAATTTGCTAGAAAACTGCGCGGCAACCTCTCGTAACTGAGCGGCAAGAACAGGGTCTCCGGTCCCAACGACAACTAGCTGAACATCGTGCTTCAAAAAATCGGCCAAAGCAGGCAACAAGTAATGAACGCCTTTCTGCTGGGTCAACCGACAAACCATACCGAACATAGCTACATTTTTTTCGGGCAAATTTAGTCGTTGTTGTAATGCTTTTTTACAAGCTTTCTTCCCTTGCGACATACTTTGCTGGTCGGCGCAGTAATTAACCGGCAAGTAGGTATCAGTTTCCGGATTCCAAGCGCTGTAATCACAACCATTCAAGATGCCGACTAAGTCCTGCGCACGTTGCTGAAACTCCCAAGCCATGCCGTGACTGCCAAGCTCTGTTTTTAGTTCCTCTGCGTACGTAGGGCTAACCGCGTTTATCTTATCTGCATTCATTACACCAGCTTTAAGCATCGTAATATGCGTTGCACTCACCGCAGCATCGGGAACGTTTCTACAATGAAACTCTGGCAAACACTGCACGTCTTCATAACTAAATACGCCTTTAAAGACCGCATTGTGAATTGAAATGACGCTTTTAGTATGAGCAAAAAACGGATCATTGCCATACCTGTGCTTGAGCAAAAATGGAACAAGACCTGTGTGCCAATCGTTCGCGTGTATGATATTAGGTTGAAAGGCGAGCTTGGGTAACATATCGAGACATGCTGCACTAAAAAACGCAAAGCGCTCGCCGTTATCAGTATACGCTTGGTTGTTCTCCGCATACATTGATGGTCGATTGAAATACGGCGGACAATCAATCAGGTAAATAGGATTTTGACCTAACATGAGCCGCAAAACTCGATACTCCGTATGCGGCCATGATGTTAATTCTGTTTCTAATACAACTTCTGCGTCTGCGAGTTTATCAATACTACTGTACGCAGGGATGGTAATTCTTACGTCTTGCTGTAGGTTTTGAAGGGCTTCCGGTAGTGCCTTGGCAACATCTGCCAAGCCACCACTTTTAATGAGGCCTTCAACCTCAGAAGCTACAAACAGAATAGATAAGTTGTTAGTAGCCAACTCGAGCTCCTTTCGGAATAACAACAATGCCCTCCTCAGACACGTGGAAGTGTTTTTTATCTTCTTGAAGATTCACACCAATCTGAGTACCAGGAGCAATATCGGCATCCTTGTCGACAATCACACGACGTAAAACACAGCCTTCGCCAATTTTTACGTCACCAAGAAGTATACATTCGCTGATATCGCAAGCAGAAGCAATATTACTGCGAAAACCAAGCACCGACTTTTCGATTCTTGAGCCTCTAACATAGCTGCCATTACACACTAAACTATCGATTATCTGCACACGACCATTATCAGAGTCGGTAAATGTCGCAGGTGGTAATGGTGGGTAGTAGGTGTGCAATGGCCATTTACGGTTGTACAGCGAAAATGGTGCATCTTTTTCTAGCAGATCCATATGCGCTTGCCAGTACGCATCAATAGTTCCGACATCACGCCAGTACACCTCTTCTTTTTCGCCACTGATTTTGTTGGTACTGAAGTCATACACGAACACATCACCTCTAGGGAACATCTTTGGAATGATGTCCTTTCCAAAATCATGTGATGAAGCTTCATTATCCGCATCTTCGACCAACTCTGAGAACAGTACCTGAGCTTCAAAAACATAGTTACCCATTGAAACTAAAGCGTAATCAGGATCACCAGGAATCGACTTCGGATTTGCTGGTTTTTCTTCAAAGCCAATCATACGACCTTCACTATCGACTTCGATAACCCCGAATTGCGACGCCTCTTTTAGTGGCATGCGCAATGCAGATACCGTCAGAGAAGCCTTCTTTTCTGAGTGGAAGTTCAGCATTTGTTTGATATCCATCTTATAGATATGGTCAGAGCCAAAAATACAAACTTGCTCTGGTTCCTCTAATTCCATAAAACGCAGGTTTTGATAGATCGCGTCCGCCGTCCCTTCGTACCAACGTTTACCAGTACGCATTTGAGCGGGAATAGGATCGATAAAGCGGTCTGTAATGCCGTTGATGTTCCACCCCTTTTTTAAGTGATGGAATAAAGATTGAGATTTAAATTGGGTTAGGACGTAAATGCGCATCAGATCCGCATTAACAAAATTGTTTAGAGCAAAATCGATCAATCGATAACTACCACCAAACGGTACCGAAGGTTTACTGCGAGATTCCGTTAAAGGTCTCAAACGAGAGCCTTCACCGCCAGCAAGAATCATTCCCAAAACACCAGCCATTTGTTGTTCTCCATATCGTTATAGCTTGGATTTGGTACTCGCTTGAATGAGTCATACTCGGGGAGTCAAGCGAATACATTTAGCAACCGTCTCTGAGTTTCTGTGAACTCTTACAACACGGATAAAAAAGCTACGGCACTTCCAGTATGCAACGTCCACTCTTTCCTTATTTTTTGACGCAAACAATGTACACAGTTGCACTAATTTTTGTAATAAATTATCTAAGCGGGTTCTAAATTACAATTTTTAATACGCCATTCTGTGTACCATACAGCTCTTGCGTACTCAAGACGATATCTAGATCACACATGGAAAAGCAAACGATTACATTGTGAAAACAATTTACAAACGGATTCACTACACCGCCGATTTTTTAGCCCAATGTATAACAAATATGTGAATGCAAAATGAAAGTTACAACGAATATTTTTTACATAAAAAATACATCAGCGACTACGAAATATTGATACTGGGATCTTCTCGCGTCAGCAAAACTCAGTCAAAGCAGCAAAGATCTATACGAACAACACAGTGGCCTTTACGCAAAAACAAAACGCAAAAAAGGCAGCGATATCGCTGCCTTTTTACATTACTTAGATCGTACGTTTTTATGCTTTCGCTTTTTTACGCTTATCAGTGACTTCCCACTTACCGTCAACAAAGAGCGCTGTCCAACCAGATGGTTTGCCATTCTCTTCCGAACGAACGTAGTTCTCTTTTGTTTTGCGACTAAAGCGTACGACTGCAGGACGACCATCAGGATCTTCTTGCGGTGCGGTCGCTAGGTATTTGAACTTCTCAGGTAAACGCTCTTCAAAACGTGCCAGTTCAGCAACCAAAGGAGCACGTGTCTCGCGCGATTTCGGGAAGTTGCTTGCCGCCATAAATAGACCTGAAGCACCATCACGAAGTACGAAATACGCATCTGAGTTTTCACATGGCAACTCGGGGAAATGAACAGGATCTTCTTTCGGGGGCGCGACTTCGCCATTCTTCAAGATCTTACGAGTGTTCTTGCACGTTTCGCTCGTACAATCCATGTATTTACCAAAGCGACCGTTCTTAAGCACCATATCAGAGCCACATTTGTCACATTCAACAACTGGACCATCGTAGCCTTTTACTTTGAACTCGCCGTATTCAACAAGGTAGCCTTCACAGTTCGGGTTATTACCACAAACATGCATCTTACGCTTGTCATCAATCAGGTATGCGTCCATCGCTGTTTCACAGATCGGACAACGCTTTTTAGCACGAAGAGCTGCGGTTTCAACGTCTTCTTCTAGAACGTTAATAATACCTTCTTCGTCACCCAAGTTGATGGTTGTCTTACAACGCTCTTTTGGTGGTAACGCGTAACCTGAACAGCCTAAGAACACACCTGTCGAAGCAGTACGGATGCCCATTGGACGGCTACACGTCGGACACTCGATATCCGTCATGACGATGTGATTTAACTTCATACCGCCTTCTGACTCATCCAGCTCCGCTTTTTCAAGATCGCCAGTAAAATCAGCAAAGAAGTTGTCTAACACAGCTTTCCAGTTCACTTCACCTTCAGCGATTTGGTCCAATTTCTGTTCCATACGCGCAGTAAAGTCGTAGTTCATCAAATCGTTAAAGCTGTCATCAAGGCGGTCAGTAACAATTTCACCCATTTTTTCAGCGTAGAAACGGCGCTGATCAACTTTCACGTAGCCACGATCTTGAATCGTAGAAATGATCGATGCGTAAGTCGACGGACGACCAATGCCTCGTTTCTCCAGCTCTTTAACCAGTGCTGCTTCAGTGTAGCGCGCAGGTGGCTTTGTAAAGTGCTGTTTAGGGTCAAGTGACTCTAAGCTTAGCTTATCGCCAAGTTGTACCGCTGGAAGGATTGTATCCTCGTTTTTGCCCATTGGACGCTGTACACGAGTCCAGCCGTCAAATTTAAGGATACGGCCTTTCGCTTTAAGCGTGTATTCTGCCGCTTTTACGCTGATGGTTGTTGAATCGTATTCTGCTGGCGTCATTTGACACGCTACAAACTGATTCCAAATCAAAGCGTAAAGTTTGTGCGCATCAGCATCGACACCTTGCAGGTCTTCCGCCTTAACACCCACATTTGAAGGACGGATCGCTTCGTGCGCTTCCTGTGCCCCTTCTTTGCTACCGTACGTCAATGGTTTCGCTGGCAGGTACTTATCACCAAACTCAGAACCAATAAAGTCACGTACAGCGTCCACAGCCTCGGCACTTAGGTTAGTCGAGTCAGTACGCATATAAGTGATGTAACCGGCCTCATAGAGGCGCTGAGCTAGCATCATGGTCTTTTTCACGCCGTAGCCCAGGCGTGTACTCGCTGCCTGTTGAAGCGTAGAGGTGATGTAAGGTGCTGAAGGCTTGCTCTTTGTAGGGCGGTCTTCACGCTTACATACTTCGTAACTTGCATTCTCAAGTACAGACATCGCTGCTTTGGTTTCTGCCTCATTAACTGGCTTAAACGCAGAACCGTCTTTCTGCGCAACAAGCAGTTTAAAGTCCGCTTTGTCTTTCGTTTTCGTATTCGCATGAATGTCCCAGAATTCTTCTGGTACAAACGCGTTAATCTCACGCTCACGCTCAACTAACAATTTCACCGCAACAGACTGCACTCGACCAGCAGATAAGCCACGAGCCACTTTTTTCCAAAGTAAAGGTGAAACCATAAAACCAACGACACGGTCCATGAAGCGACGTGCTTGTTGGGCATTTACACCATCCATGTTCAGCTCGCCAGGTGTCTGGAAAGCTTGTTGGATCGCGTTTTTCGTAATTTCGTTAAAAACTACACGTTTGTATCGCTCTTCATCGCCACCGATGATCTCACGAAGGTGCCATGCGATTGCTTCCCCTTCGCGGTCCAAATCGGTTGCGAGATAAACGCAATCTGCGTCTTTGGCGAGTTTTTGTAGTTCGTTGACAACTTTTTCTTTGCCTGGAAGGATTTGGTAATTCGCTTCCCAGTCATGATATGGGTTAATCCCCATTTTTTTGATCAACGCTTTGCGGTCTTTCTCTTTTTTAACGCGCGCTTTCTCTTCCGGACTCATCCCTTTAGTTGAGATGGCTGCGGCTTTTTTCTCACCAGTGCTTTGACCGGCCGTAGGCAGATCACGCACATGACCAACACTAGACTTAACAATAAAGTCTTTACCAAGGTACTTATTTATCGTCTTTGCCTTGGCTGGTGACTCCACTATAACGAGTGATTTACCCATAACTGACTCTAACGTCCTTCATAATAATGCGGGTAGAAACCTTGTTTAAAGGCCACCCGCATAATGTTCTATTTCATTGCTTCTTTTTTTACTATTGTGCGAGATGAAAAGAAGATCAACTGCTTTTTTGAAATTCAGATCCGATTGGTTGACAATTCATCGTCTTTATACTTCAAAGAGACAGGGTTCTGAAAGGTATTGAGCGGCATATCTAAACAGGCAAACTTAGCATCCGCTAATCCAATGCAATAAATTTTGTTACCCATCACAAAATAGTTTGGTTCAATGTTCTGCCATCTTCCTCCGCATCATGCTTATACTCTAAAAATTGATCTGTTTAGTCTTACTGAACGATTGACTGAATTAATCATGCAAACCCATTTTAGTTGTAGGTATACTCAGCGCTCTTAACTGAATAGAATGGTAGAAAGAATATGTCTGATAGAACGTTTATCGAAGAGTTCGACCTTCTTTTGATCGCTAACCAAATCATCCAAGAGCACGATGATTACATCGAG
>NZ_JADDYG010000384.1:6104-6396 GCF_015163535.1 Vibrio sp. OPT46
TGTAGAAGAAAAAGAAGGTGTTTTAGTTTTTAAAGGTGAATACTTCCTTGATGACAAAGGTTTACCAACTTCAAATACGACTGCAGTATTCAATATGTTCAAATACTTAGCGCATCACCTTTCTAAGGAATTTACGCTGGTTAAATAGTATTGGGAAACCAAAAAGCCAGAGTGTTATTCACTCTGGCTTTCCTGTTTCAGGTCAGAATATTTAGCAGCTTAAAGCCTTAAGTTTGTCGAAGTAGTCAGGGAACGTTTTCGACGTACACTTTGGATCGTTAATCGTCACAGG
>NZ_JADDYG010000384.1:6406-13849 GCF_015163535.1 Vibrio sp. OPT46
TTCTTAACTGAATAGGATGGTAGAAAGAATATGTCTGATAGAACGTTTATCGAAGAGTTCGACCTTCTTTTGATCGCTAACCAAATCATCCAAGAGCACGATGATTACATCGAGGGAATGCGAGCAACAAGCGTAGAAGAAAAAGAAGGTGTTTTAGTTTTTAAAGGTGAATACTTCCTTGATGACAAAGGTTTACCAACTTCAAATACGACTGCAGTATTCAATATGTTTAAATACTTAGCGCATCACCTTTCTAAGGAATTTACGCTGGTTAAATAGTATTGGGAAACAAAAAAGCCAGAGTGTTATTCACTCTGGCTTTCCGGTTTCAGGTCAGAATATTTAGCAGCTTAAAGCCTTAAGTTTGTCGAAGTAGTCAGGGAACGTTTTCGACGTACACTTTGGATCGTTAATCGTCACAGGCGTATCACTAAGTGCCACCAGCGAAAAACACATCGCCATTCGATGATCATCGTAAGTATCAATCGCAGCATGCTTTAACTGAGAGACAGGTTTGACGATGATGTAGTCTTCCCCTTCTTCCACTTCCGCACCAACTTTACGTAACTCAGTCGCCATAGCTGACAAACGGTCTGTTTCTTTTACACGCCAGTTATAAACGTTACGAATAGCGGTAGTGCCTTCGGCAAATAGCGCTGTTGTCGCGATGGTCATTGCAGCATCAGGGATATGGTTGTAATCCATATCAATGCCTTTTAATTGACCAACACGTGAAATTACGTAGTCATCACCCCATTCAATTTCTGCACCCATTTTTTCAAGCGCATCAGCAAATTGAATATCACCTTGAATGCTGTTTTTACCGATACCCGTGACTTTAACTTCTCCGCCTTTGATGGCTGCCGCCGCCAAGAAGTAAGAAGCAGAAGACGCGTCACCTTCAACCAAGAAATCGCCTGGAGCGATGTATTGCTGACCGGCTGGGATCACAAACTCTTGATAGTCGTTGTTGATCACATCGACTCCAAACTGCTTCATGATATGCAGGGTGATATCGATATAAGGCTTAGAAACCAAATCGCCTTCGATGTTGATGCGAATTTCACCTTCAGCCAATGGCGCAGACATTAAGAAAGCGGTCAAGAACTGACTTGAAATGGACCCATCGATAGAAACTGTACCTGCTTTTAGGCCAGTACCAATTATTTTGAGAGGCGGAAAGTTCTCGTTTTCCATGTACTCAACGTTCGCACCAGCATCTTTCAGTGCCGTGACAAGGTGACCAATTGGACGCTCTTTCATACGAGGTTCGCCCGTCAGTACATACTCCCCTTCTCCAAGACAAAGAGCCGCAGCTAATGGTCGCATCGCAGTGCCAGCATTGCCGAGAAATAACTCTACCGGCTCTGAGACAGAAAACGGGCGCCCAAGGCCGTCAACGAGACATTCTGTTTTATCTTCGGAAAGTTGGTATTGAACGCCTAGTTTAGTCAGCGCATTCAGCATATGGCGAATATCATCACTGTCGAGGAGATTAGTAAGGCGAGTTCTGCCTTTAGCAAGAGCAGCAAGTAAAAGAGCTCGATTAGAAACGCTTTTAGAGCCAGGAAGGTTCACTTCCCCTTGAATTTTATTGATAGGTTGTAACGTTAGGCTTTCCATTAAAAGTTGATAATCCTTTGTGCCCTCAACATACGATTTTTTATGAGGGCTAAACAATTCTTCGTGAATTCAGACTACCCAAAAAAACACGACAAAACCAGAGTAAATCGGCGCTAATTTATGAATATCCTCAAGCAGCCTAAAGATACAGAATTAAAGGCATTGCCAGCGATGTAAATAAGAGCGAAAGAAGCACGGCGAAACAGCAAACTATTTCGACTTGATTTGACAATAAGCCAGCCCGACTGTACATGCTTGATTAGGCTTCGTTAGGCTAAAACAACCTAGGGTTAATAAGTGATATCAACCCTGACTCCATCATCAAAATATAAAATACGAACTTCATCCCCTCGACTAAATAACATATTTTTATCAACATCTTGGATGACATTAATTAGCTTATCACCCTTCACTTTGATGAGTAGCTCAACTAACTTATATTCAACCGTGTATTGGTAATTACTTTGGTTTTGAGCAACTGCGGCACCTGCAAGCGCACCCACTGCCGTCGCGACTTCTCTTCCCGTACCGCCACCAAATTGATTACCGACTAAACCACCGATAGTGGCACCAAGTAGTGTCTTCCAACCGTTACTTTTCGATTGAACAACCTCTTGTTGAGTAATATAACGGACAGAGTCAATCTTCCCGTAAACTACTTCATTAACTGGCTTGGCAACATTTCTTTCATAGGCTGCGTTGGCGACAAGTGGTAAAAACAGTATGATCCCAAGCCATACTTTTACGATATTTCTTAACCAGGTCATCATAAACTCCTCTGACTCCAATGTTGGTAACGACTTCTTATGGCTATTTATTTAACTGAACTCGATGAAACGTTCAACTTCCCCTCACCCTATAAAGCACTCAGCGACCCCAATGGTTTGCTGGCTTTTGGTGGTGACTTAAACCCCATGAGAATCCTCAATGGTTACTATCAAGGCATTTTCCCTTGGTATGGTCCTGGTGAACCTATTTTATGGTGGAGCCCTTCTCCGCGCGCCGTGTTTGACCCATTGCAGTTTAAGCCATCTAAAAGTCTCAAAAAATTTCAGCGTAAACATAACTATAAAGTAACACTCAATTTCGCGACAGAAGAAGTGATTAGACTATGTTCTTCAACACGCCCTGCAGAGGAAACATGGCTCAACGAGGAAATGCAAGCTTCCTACATTGAGTTAGCCAAACTTGGTCACTGTCACTCTGTAGAAGTATGGCATGACAACAACCTGATTGGCGGACTATATGGCATCTGCGTGGGCCAACTTTTTTGCGGGGAGTCGATGTTTAGCCTAAAAGATAACGCATCCAAAATTGCATTGTGGTACTTATGCAACCATTTGGCGTCAAAGCAAGGTCAATTAATCGATTGCCAAGTTATGAATTCTCACTTGGCATCACTTGGCGCATTTGAACTTGAGCGTGACGAATTTATGCAAAAACTACTATCTTTAAGAGAAAAGCAAACACTATTTGATGCCTATCAGCCCCAAGTTTTGCAGGATTCAGTATGAGTACGGATATACAACATATTCGAATAGGGTTGACGAATAATCACCCTTGTAGTTATTTGCCTGAACGGCAAGAGCGGGTTGCGGTGGCGCTTGATGAAAGGCTGCATACTGAAGAAAATTACCAGTTGCTCATGGCTAACGGTTTTCGTCGTAGCGGAGATACCATATATAAACCGCATTGCGAGCATTGCACCGCTTGCCAGCCAATTCGAGTCTCGATTCCAGACGTTAGACTATCAAAAAGTCAGAAGAGGCTGCTTAATAAAGCACAGTCTTTACGCTGGGAAATGAAACCTGAAATGGATGAGGAATGGTTTGAGCTTTACAGTCGGTACATCTGCAAACGGCATAGAAACGGCACTATGTACCCACCAAAGCGTGATGAGTTTGCTCGATTTGCTCAAACCAGCTGGCTGACAACGTCGTTTTTACACATTTACGATGAATCAGATCAATTGCTCGCCATTGCAGTGACAGATTTGATGCCTCAATGCTCGAGTGCTTTTTATACTTTTTTTGACCCTGACTACGAGTTATCTCTTGGCACGTTAGCAGTGCTTTATCAAATTAAATACTGCCAAGAAAACAAACAACAGTGGCTATATTTGGGATATCAGATTGATGAGTGCCCAGCAATGAGCTACAAAACACGCTTTCAACGCCACCAAAGGCTAGTAAATCAGCGTTGGCGAGGGTAGAATACGCCTCAACTTTACATAATTACTATTTAGCGGCAGAATATAGCCCGCTAATATTGCCTAATTTCTAAAGAGGATTAAATGGCTAAAGAAGACGTAATCGAGATGCAAGGCACAGTCCTTGACACTCTACCAAACACTATGTTCCGTGTTGAACTTGAAAACGGTCACGTTGTGACTGCTCACATCTCTGGCAAGATGCGTAAGAACTACATCCGTATCCTAACGGGTGACAAAGTAACTGTAGAGATGACTCCATACGACCTGTCAAAAGGCCGCATCGTCTTCCGCGCTCGTTAATCTCTGATTTTCGGATGCAATAAAAAACGGAGCAAGCTGCTCCGTTTTTTATTGCACAATTTTTTCCGATTTAGTTCAGATAAAAAAGCGCACGATCTTCTCGTGCGCTTTTACGTTTGTTACCGACTAACGATTAATGCATCGCTGTCTCTTTCTCACTTAAGTATTCAAACTCAAGCGTATCGTTGACCAGCGTTACTTTCACTGTACCGCCGTCAACTAAAGACCCAAACAACAGTTCGTTAGCCAAAGGCTTCTTAAGCTGTTCTTGGATAACACGCCCCATTGGGCGAGCCCCCATAGCTTTGTCATAACCTTTATGTGCTAACCAATGGCGAGCGTCTTGCGATACTTCCATTGAAACGCCTCTCGCATCAAGTTGCACTTGCAGTTCAACAATGAACTTATCAACCACTTGATGGATAACGCTTTCATCAAGGCTGTTAAACCAGATGATGTTATCAAGACGGTTACGGAACTCAGGAGTAAACACCTTCTTAATTTCCGCCATTGCATCGTGACTGTTGTCTTGTTGAATCAAACCAATTGATTTCTTCTCGGTTTCCGCCACACCTGCGTTAGTTGTCATAACAAGAATGACATTACGGAAGTCTGCTTTGCGACCATTGTTGTCCGTTAGCGTACCGTTATCCATGACTTGCAACAACAGGTTAAAGATATCAGGGTGCGCTTTTTCAATCTCATCAAGTAATACGACTGAATGTGGGTGCTTAATAACAGCATCGGTTAGCAAACCACCTTGGTCATAACCGACATAACCAGGAGGCGCACCAATTAAGCGACTTACGGAGTGACGCTCACCATACTCAGACATATCAAAACGAAGTAGTTCGATACCTAGAAGCTTAGATAACTGCACCGTCACCTCTGTTTTACCAACCCCTGTTGGGCCTGCAAACAAGAATGAACCAACGGGTTTGTTGTCTACACCTAAACCTGCACGTGTCAGCTTGATCGCCTCGGATAATGCATCAATCGCATTATCTTGACCGAATACCAACATCTTCATTTTGCTATCTAAGTTTTTCAAAATGTCTTTATCTGAAGAAGAAACCGACTTCTCTGGAATTCGCGCCATTTTGGCAACCATTGATTCGATATCAGCCACTCCGACCGTTTTTTTACGACGGCTTGCAGGAGCAAGACGACTACGAGCACCAGCTTCATCAATGACATCAATGGCCTTATCTGGTAGATGGCGTTCATTAATGTATTTAGCCGACAGTTCTACCGCGGCACGCAGTGCTTTATTGGTATAACGTACTTCATGGTGAGCTTCGTACTTCGGCTTCAAGCCCATCAAGATTTTAGTTGTATCATCCAATGAGGGCTCTACAACGTCTATCTTTTGGAAGCGGCGAGACAACGCACGCTCTTTCTCGAAAATGTTGCTGTATTCTTGGTATGTCGTCGAACCAATACAACGCAACTTACCGCTACTTAAAAGAGGCTTAATAAGATTTGCTGCATCGACTTGACCACCAGATGCCGCGCCTGCACCGATGATGGTATGTATTTCATCGATGAACAAAATGGCATCTTCTTCTTTTTCAAGTTGTTTCAAAATCGCCTTGAAGCGCTTTTCAAAATCACCGCGATATTTGGTACCAGCGAGCAAAGAACCAATATCTAGTGAATAAATCACGCTGTTTTGAATAACCTCAGGGACCTGCCCTTCGACAATTCGCCATGCAAGACCTTCCGCAATGGCTGTTTTACCAACCCCTGCCTCACCCACTAGTAGTGGATTATTCTTGCGGCGTCGACAAAGTACCTGAATAGTGCGCTCTAACTCTTTATCACGTCCAATGAGTGGGTCGATGTTTCCATCTTTAGCGACTTGATTAAGATTCGTCGCAAAGCTTTCTAGGCGTTCTTCAGAATTAGGCTCTTCAACACTTTCTGAGCTAAACGAGTCTGATGATGAATCCTCACCTGCACCTGATGCTTTAGTAATACCGTGGGAGATGAAGTTAACAATATCTAATCGGGAGATGTCATTTTTCTTCAGTAAGTAAGCGGCATGCGACTCTTGTTCACTGAAGATAGCAACAAGCACGTTGGCGCCTGTTACTTCATTACGACCAGACGACTGTACATGAAAGACGGCGCGTTGTAGTACACGTTGAAAACTCAAAGTCGGCTGCGTTTCACGCGTCTCATCACTATCTGGGATAAGAGGCGTAGTTTGATCGATGAAAATATCGAGTTCGTTGCGTAAAGCGTCAAGATCCGCCTTACAAGCTAGAAGGGCTTCCTTAGCTGCATCATTTTCCAACAATGCAAGTAGGAGGTGTTCGACAGTCATAAACTCGTGGCGTTTATCGCGCGCCCGAGCAAATGCACCGTTAAGGCTTGACTCTAGTTCTTTATTTAGCATAAGTACCTCCCGAAAAAACAACTGGGGTTGTTCGAGCAAGTCTTCTTTGTTTACGCTTGCTCCATAGTGCAAAGTAGCGGATGTTCATTTTCCCTTGCGTACATCGTAACTTGCGCTACTTTTGTTTCGGCAATTTCTGCGCTGTATGTGCCGCAGATTGCCTTTCCTTCATAGTGGACCTGAAGCATGATTTGAGTTGCTTTATCAATATCATGTGAGAAAAATCGCTCAAGCACCTCTATGACGAAATCCATAGGTGTATAGTCATCATTATTGAGTACGACATTGTACAGCTTAGGTGGCTGGACTTTCGTACTTTCTCGCTCCAGAAGATCAGAGTCCGGAGTGACCCATTCAAAATTTTTACTCATGGCAATCTAAAGATATCGTATCAAAGGGTTGATGTTTTCGACCTATAAAAACAATCTACCACAAGCGTGCAACGCGGTGTAGTGAGTTATGGCACCGAATTCGATCTTTGATCGATAAAAGTTGCTACCTAATATAGAGACTAATGCACGTCTTGATACGGCGCAAATAAAAGATGCTTGTCGATAAGTTACACATTTTTTCTTATAAAAGAACTTTCTATTTATTGCTTTCGGACTATTGCAAACCACCCCATCATCTTCTATCTGGATCACACTTCCTCATTGAGAATACGGTAATTATCACGAAAACTTCATTTTTTATTCAGTCAGAGGATTCTTCTACCATAAGCAACACGGACAGTATGGCTTTTTCAGTATGAACCACTTCATAGGCAAATTGACTAAACTTCTGCGTATATACGAAAAACTGTTTGCAACTTTGTTAATCTCAAAAGTGATTTGTTTTCAATTATGTTTCTGTTTGTTGCTCACTGCTATTGACTGTCGAAATTCATTGACTACAGTGGAAAGTGTCG
>NZ_JADDYG010000384.1:13859-33007 GCF_015163535.1 Vibrio sp. OPT46
CTTTCAGTATGAACCACTTCATAGGCAAATTGACTAAACTTCTGCGTATATACGAAAAACTGTTTGCAAATTTGTTAATCTCAAAAGTGATTTGTTTTCAATTATGTTTCTGTTTGTTGCTCACTGCTATTGACTGTCGAAATTCATTGACTACAGTGGAAAGTGTCGATGCATAAATCATCATTTTGAAACCTCTCTTCTTTAAGTGGTTTGATGAATGTGACTTATCATTGATTTGACGTTTGTTGGCATTCGCTGACAATGGTAGTACCAAGTTAAAGGTATAACTTGGTTGCAGTAACAACATCAGTAAAAAATGCATGAGGGATGTAAAGCATGGCTACAGGTACAGTAAAGTGGTTTAACAATGCCAAAGGATTTGGGTTTATTTGTTCAGATGAAGAAGAGGGAGATATCTTTGCCCACTACTCAACTATCCAGATGGACGGTTATCGTACACTGAAAGCAGGCCAACAAGTCTCTTACGAGATTGAAAAAGGTCCCAAAGGCTGTCACGCGAGTAGCGTCGTGCCTCTTGAAGGCCAAGCCAAATAATTAGAGCGCTGTCGAAATATAAAAATATTGCTCTCGAAACACCACGTTGATGTTTTGAAGAGAAAAATAAACCCGCCAAGATAGCGGGTTTCTTACTATTTAGAGCACGTGTTACAAAAGGAACACTTACAACGCACTTACAGGATAGGAAACACGCCGAAAACGACGTGTTTTTTAACACTAACTTACTTGTTAATGATTGCGTTAAAGGTTTCGCTTGGACGCATCAATTTAGAAACCAATGCATCGTCTAGTAAGTAGTAACCTCCTAGCTCACCTTTCACGCCTTGCGCATTATTTAGCTCAGCAACGATCGTTTCTTCCTGCTCTGACAGCGCTTTTGCAATTGGTGCAAATTCAGCAGCAAGATCCGCATCATCCGTTTGCTCTGAAAGCGCTTTCGCCCAGTAAAGTGCAAGATAGAAGTGGCTTCCACGGTTATCTAGCTCACCCACTTTGCGTGACGGAGATTTATTGGTGTCTAAAAACTCACCGGTCGCTTTATCTAGTGTATCTGCTAGAACCTGAGCCTTAGGATTGTTTGTCGCTACACTTAAATGCTCTAACGAAGCTGCAAGCGCTAGGAACTCGCCCAAAGAATCCCAACGAAGGTGATTCTCTTTTTCTACTTGTTGAACGTGCTTAGGAGCAGAACCACCAGCGCCTGTTTCAAATAGACCACCACCGTTCATCAATGGAACAATAGATAGCATCTTAGCAGACGTACCTAACTCTAGAATTGGGAACAAGTCTGTTAGGTAGTCACGAAGAACATTACCTGTAACAGAGATAGTATCTAGGCCCGCTTTCATACGCTCTAGTGAGTACTTACAAGCTTCAACAGGAGATAGGATCTTAATCTCTAGACCGTCAGTATCGTGATCTGGTAGGTAGGCGTTTACTTTCTTGATGAGCTCAGCATCGTGCGCGCGGTTTTCATCTAGCCAGAATACAGCTGGAACACCTGTTGCACGTGCGCGAGTCACTGCTAGTTTAACCCAATCTTGGATTGGTGCGTCTTTAACCTGACACATACGGAAGATATCACCTTCTTCAACCGCTTGCTCTAACAGTACGTTACCTGAAGCATCAACAACGCGAACAGTACCCGCAGCGTCTAGAATGAATGTCTTGTCGTGAGAACCATACTCTTCAGCTTTCTGAGCCATTAGACCAACGTTAGGTACGCTACCCATAGTGGTTGGATCAAATGCGCCGTGCTCTTTACAGAAATCAATAACCGCTTGGTAAATACCTGCGTAGCTACGATCTGGAATCATCGCTTTGGTGTCTTTTTGTTTACCATCTGGTCCCCACATTTGACCCGAAGAGCGAAGCATTGCTGGCATAGAAGCATCTACAATAATGTCACTTGGTACATGTAAGTTTGTGATACCACGATCAGAGTCAACCATCGCAAGTTCTGGTTGAGTTTGGTAAACCGCTTGAATGGCCGCTTCAATTTCTGCTTTTTGCGCTTCAGGTAGAGACTCAATTTTTGAGTAAACATCACCGATGCCATTGTTTACATCAACGCCTAGCTCTTCAAACAGCTTACCGTACTTATCGAAAACGTCTTTGTAGTAAACTTTTACTGCATGACCGAAAATGACAGGGTCAGAAACTTTCATCATCGTCGCTTTCATATGAAGAGACAGCAGCACGTCTTGCGCTTTCGCTTCAGCAATCTCTTTCTCGAAAAATTCAACCAACGCCTTCTTCTTCATTACTGAAGTATCAATGACTTCTTTATCTAGTAATGGGAACGCAGACTTAAGCTCTTTAACTGTACCATCATTACCGACAAACTCGATTTTGACCTCTGTTGCACCAGAGATAGTTGTAGACTTTTCGCTACCAAAGAAGTCATTGTCTGACATGCTCGCAACATGAGACTTAGATTCTGCTGACCATGCACCCATTGAGTGTGGGTTTTTCTTCGCGTAGTTCTTAACCGAAGTCGGAGCACGACGGTCTGAGTTACCTTCACGAAGTACTGGGTTAACCGCACTACCTTTGATTTTGTCGTAAGCCGCTTTAATCGCTTTCTCTTCGTACGTGCTCGGCTCTTCTGGGTAGTTTGGTAAATCGTAACCTTTCGCCTGAAGCTCTTTAATCGCCGCTTTAAGCTGAGGAACTGAAGCTGAAATGTTAGGTAGCTTGATGATATTTGCTTCTGGAGTTTGAGCTAGTTCACCAAGCTCAGTCAACGCATCGCCAATGCGCTGTTCTTCTTTTAGATGCTCTGGGAAGTTAGCGATAATTCGACCTGCTAGTGAAATATCACGAGTATCTACATTGATGCCAGACGATGCTGTGAATGATTGAATGATTGGTAGTAATGAATAAGTTGCTAGCGCCGGCGCTTCATCAGTGATGGTGTAGATAATTGTAGGTTTTTCTGTAGGCATGAAATTTCCCTATTTTTTAATCAACTTGTTGGCTGATCAACTCAGCGTCTGAGTTGGTTTAATTGACGCATTGCTGCACGTTAGCAGTACATGTCTCCTCACTAACGCCACATGCGGTTCGCACTCTTTGTTGTAGTTTGAAGCTCTAAGCTCTGAATCCATGAGTGCACTGATATAATTAAACAAATAACACGAATTAGTCTATCATTCTGTGCGCGTTTGTTAGTTTTAGGCGCGCAAATCATATCCGATCATGAGAAAACTTAAAACTTTCAAACACAGTTCATTTACATTTTTGCAGGGTAGTTAACATGTCATCTCGTACAGGTCAGGAAAAAGGTCGCAGTCGTAACCAGTCTAAAACGGGCCATTTTAAACACTCAGGAGCTCGCAATGGCTCGAAGACTCGTACTCAGCAAGACCGCCGCCCTAATCGCCCAACAAAAAGCCAAAAGCCAAAAGTGGCCCCTAAAGATCGTAAAGTCATTATTTTCAATAAGCCTTACGATACGCTCAGTCAATTTACCGATGGCGATGGTCGCAAAACGTTAGCGGACTATATCCCAATCAAAAATGTCTATGCGGCTGGCCGATTGGACCGAGACAGCGAAGGTTTGATGGTACTCACTAACGATGGCATCTTGCAGGCGAAGCTAACGCAGCCAAAGTCAAAATCGCCGAAGACTTATTGGGTTCAAGTTGATGGCGCTCCTCAGGAGCAAGATCTTGAAAAATTGAGAAAGGGAGTAGAGCTAAAAGATGGTATGACTCTACCAGCCGAAGTTGAAGTTATTCCAAAACCACAAGTCTGGGACAGAACGCCTCCGGTTCGTTTTCGCGCAAATATCCCTACCACTTGGTTAGCCATTACCATTATTGAAGGAAGAAATCGTCAGGTGCGTCGCATGACTGCGCACATTGGCTTCCCTACTTTGCGCCTCATTCGTCATTCGATGGGTGATATCGTCCTTAACGACCTAATGCCTGGTGAATGGAGAGAAATCTCTCTCTAATAAGCAGAAAAGATAAAAGCAGGCTTAAAGCCTGCTTTTTAGATTCGTACTTTTTCAGTTAAGCCCTATCTAATGAACTAAGGGATTACTGCTCAGCAAGCCAGTTTTTAAAGGCCTCTTTTTCCGCCGGAGACGCTTTCTGGTACATCGTCTTTAATACATCAACCATTGGGCTGTCGTTCGATGCGGCTGTTGAACGGGTATCACTAGTCTCAACTCGAGGCTCGATATCACTTACTGATTGTTGATGCTGATTCACAGTTACATAACTAACGGCAACACTCGCGATACCGCCAGCAATATTGTAGTTGCGAGATTCTTGAGGGTAATTACGACCAATTTGAACACCATCTGACTCTAATACATCTTCGACCAAAGCAATAGGTTGGCCTTTGGTATCCAGTAATTGCCAATCTAGAGGCGAGATGTTGTTTTGCGCTTGGCGAAGAGTTTTAAACTCTGGCAGTTCAAACGTTAGCTTTTCGTTTTCAGCATCAAATTTAGCAACGATTACATCACTGTAAACCGTCTTAAGGTTTTCGTTAATTTCGAATGTAGGTTGATATTTGAAGACAATTTGATTCGTTCCGTCAGGTAGTTCGATTGTCTTCTCACTAGAAAAAAGACCACCTTCTAGATCTGGCTTCTCCATGTTGACGGCCAATAACTTCACGTCTTCTGGAACCACTAAAGTCGTTGCAGCGTAGAGGTTTGTACTGGCAAAAATAGACAGTGCCATTGCCACTTTTAATGATAACTGCATAGAATTTTTCATCCTTATCTTCATAGTAAAAGACCCAGCATATAGCTGGGTCTTACAATATCAAACTGGGTATTGATTACCAGTAGAAACGAGCACCAACACCGAAGTTAGTTGCGTCGTCTGTGTCTTTGTTGTCGAAGTCAGTACCTTCGAAAGTGTAACCCGCTTCTGCGAATACACGTGCCCATTTAGAGAACTTGTATTCAACACCAGCGTAGAACCAAGAAGAGTCTGCGTCTACTTTACCTGCTTCGTCAGTAGACTGAGCTAGGTACTCGTAACCAGAGTATAGAGTTGTTTTAGGAGCAACAGCGAACATACCAGCTACAACGATGTAGTGTGAATCAACTGTTGATTTACCTAGCTTATCTTCGTTTTCGTTGTAGTAGTACGTAGCACCTAGAGTGTGCTCGTTTAATGCGTACTCAGCAGTTACTTCAAAAGATAGGTTTTCGTTATCAGTACGCTCTGTGTGAGAAACTGTTTGCTCTACACCATTAAGAACTAGTTTTTTCTCTTTAGTTACGTTGATGTCGTTGTTCGCAGTAAGTACACCAGCGTGTAGAGATAGGTCGTTGAAAGATTTACCAACGAATACTTCTAGTACTTCTTCGTTAGAATCTTTTTCGCCTAGCGCGTAACCAGCTTTTAGCCAGAACGCGTCATTTTCGTAAGCGTATTTGATTTGAGAATCGTTGTTCCAAGCGTGACCGTATGCAGTTTCCGCTGCGTTACCACCGAAGAAGTAAGAGTAATCTGCGAAGTATACGTCATCAGCCCAAGTACCTTCTTTACCGAAGCGAAGAGTACCCATATCACCCATATCAAAACCGATGATGTGGCGACGTACGTATACAGAGTCATCTGTACGCTCGCTTGAATCAGCACCTGCGTCGTAGTTGTCACCTAGAGCAACACCGATTTCAACTTCACCCAGAACTTTTAGGCTTTCGTCAACAACGTAAACCGCGTTCACACCAGTACGAGAAGAGCTAGTGTTTAGCTCTGCTGTGTGATCAGTTTTTTCTGTGAATAGAAGAGTTGGACGTAGCTGACCGTAGAAATCTACAGAACCTTCTTCAGATTTGAATACTTCAGCTGCGTTCACTGAAGTTGCAGACGCAACTACAGCTAGTGCTAATAGAGTTTTTTTCATAATTAATCCACTGCCTTTTCTTAGTTCGGGATATCCTTGTCCGGTTCCCTTTTTTTATATGTTTGAGGTAGAGCGTTAACAAAACGTTATACAGCACCTCCTCAAAATCTGGAGCTAAGAGTGCAAAAGATTATTCTGGCTGTCAAATTTTCTAAATACCAATGTAAAAAAAACAAAATACCATTATAAAACAACAACTTGATAAGTTTACCTTTATTTATTCGACGAACATCTAACCAATCTCCATTATTATTTGTAATTTACAAAATTATTAACAAATGGTTTTTTAATCCAATAAGTAAATTTAAAAAAACAAAAAAAAGAATAAAAACCCACAAATCAGACCAAGTTGGAGTTTTATATTTTTCATATAATGAAATTAATTTCATTAAGATAAGGTTCAATATTTTTTTGTGAAGGAGATCTACATTCCTTATAAAAGCATTCCGTTTTGTGAACTACTGTACAACTAGTGATGTGTGCTACTATTCGCCTCCAACGCATTTGAGGCCCGTATGCTGACCAGTAACATTCAAAAATCGATTCGTAATAGCTATCAAAACCTTCAAGATCAACTTGATAACTTTGTGCCTAGAAGAGCACAAAACTACCTTGTTGCAGAGATTGCAAAAACGCTGTGCGGTCAGTATCACAAATCTAACCGAATACTCGTTGCAGAAGCAGGGACTGGAATTGGTAAATCGCTCTCCTATCTAATGGCGACCATTCCCGTGGCTGTACATAACAATAGAAAAGTGGTTATCTCAACGGCGACCGTCGCTCTGCAAGAGCAGCTCATAAATAAAGACCTCCCTCTTTTTCGTCGGATTACCGACCGAGAGTTTTCTTTTATTTTGGCAAAAGGCCGTCAACGCTATTGTTGTGCAGAAAAGCTCGCTACTGCTAGCGGTGCTGATGGTGGCCAGTTAGCCATGTTTGAAACCAAACCTAAGCAAAAAGATATAGAGCTGTTAGAAACAATGCATCGCTCTCTTGCGCAAGGTAAATGGGACGGTGACCGTGATTCTTGGCCTAAACCCATCGACGATAAGCTTTGGCAACTGATTGTCAGTGATAAACACAGTTGCAATAACAGTTTACCAGGCCACCGCGGCTGCCCATTCCAAAAAGCGCGCTCAGAGTTGGATAAAAACGATGTCATCATTGCTAACCACTCTCTCGTCATGGCAGACGCAGATTTAGGTGGCGGCGTGATTTTACCTGAGCCAGAAAATACAATATACGTCTTCGACGAGGCACATCACTTACCTCACGTCGCTCGTGACCATGCTTCAGCATCTGCGAGTTTAAAAGGCGCGGCAGCATGGCTTGAGAAGTTAAATCAGTCGATTAGTAAGTTTTCATCACTCGCAGACGAGAAACGCGTAGCTCGATTTCGCAACGACCTTCAAGACGCGGTTCAGAACTTGATACCGGCACTGACTCAATTGCCCAAACAGTTCGACCCAGCTCAATTTGAAGAGGGTATCTACCGCTTCGAACACGGTGAACTACCTGAGTGGTTAGAGAACCAATCCAAAGAACTAAAACAGTTCAGTAAAAAAGCAAATCAGAGTGTGGCAAAAATTGCCGACCTTATTGCGGAAAGAGTAAAAGACGGGGAGCTTGCGACAAGGTTGGCTGAACCAGCGCTTGCAGAGCTCGGTTTCTACATTCAAAGGTTAGAAAACCTAGCGCAAGTATGGCATTTAATGGCTGAACCAGCTCGTGAAAAAGGTGCGCCTTTAGCTCGCTGGTTAGAAACCCACCCTGATCGCGAGGGTGATTTCATTGTGAGTGTTTCGCCACTTGAAATTGGATGGCAACTCGACCAACAGATTTGGAGCAGATGTATTGGCGCCATTTTGGTTTCCGCAACGATGCGTGCATTAAACTCCTTCCATTACTTTTGCCATCAGGTTGGTATTGATGGAAAA
This sequence comes from Vibrio sp. OPT46, assembly GCF_015163535.1. Taxonomy (NCBI): domain Bacteria; kingdom Pseudomonadati; phylum Pseudomonadota; class Gammaproteobacteria; order Vibrionales; family Vibrionaceae; genus Vibrio; species Vibrio sp. OPT46. The sequence continues at coordinate 21,695 of NZ_JADDYG010000384.1, forward strand.
CCAGAATCAGGCACACAGTTTTTAGCGCTTGCGTCACCATTCGATTACCAAAACCAGGCAGAATTACTCATCCCTGCGATGAAATATGAACCACCAGCGCCTCAATTTACTGAATATCTTATTGAGATCTTGCCTAAGTACTTGGAAGACAAGAAAGCCAACTTAGCATTATTCTCATCCTATTGGCAGATGAACCAAGTCGCGAAGGCACTCTCTTCGGAGTTCATAAAAAAAGGCTGGGCGTTGCAAGTTCAAGGTGAAAGCTCACGTCAAGAAATTCTAAAAAAACATAAAAAGTTAATAGAATCAAATAAAACCAGCATCTTATTTGGTACTGGCAGTTTCTCTGAGGGGCTAGACTTACCTGGCGAATTACTTGAAAACTTGGTGATTACAAAAATTCCATTTGGCGTTCCAACCTCCCCTGTTGAGCAGGCTCATTCCGAATACATTGAGAAAAAAGGAGGAAACCCGTTTATGCAAATAACTGTACCTGACGCAAGCAAAAAGCTGATCCAGAGCGTAGGTCGCTTACTGCGTAAAGAGAGAGATTCTGGTAGAGTAACGATTCTTGATCGACGCCTAGTCACTAAGCGATACGGACAAGCCTTAATCGACTCACTACCTCCATTTAAACGTAAAATAGAATATTAGAAGAATCACCATTTATGGAAATGATTGAGCCAACCATGCTGTTGGTGTTGGCGCTTGTCGCTTTTGTCGCTGGATTTATTGATGCAGTTGCCGGTGGTGGTGGCATGCTTACCGTACCTGCTCTACTGTCGCTGGGCTTGCCGCCTCATATTGCACTAGGCACCAATAAACTTGCCGCTACCTTTGCTTCTTCTACTGCGGCATTTACGTACTACAAAAAACGTCTATTCAAGCCTCAATGCTGGAGGCGTGCATTCGTGGCGACACTCGTCGGAGCGACATTAGGTACGCTATTTGTAGATGCGATTAGTACGGATTGGCTGGAAAAAGGATTGCCACTTGTTATTTTGGCGGCAGCGTTGTATACCGTTTTTCATAAAACGCCCCACTCTGCTCATCAAAGTCCAATCCCCGAGCCTTGCCCAAAACTTCATAAAAAACAGTACATACAAGGCTTATCAATCGGATTCTACGACGGACTCGCTGGGCCTGGAACTGGGGCTTTTTGGACAGTAAGTTCAATGGCGCTGTACCGGCTGAATATCTTGCTCGCCTCTGGCTTAGCAAAAGCAATGAACTTTACAAGTAACTTTACCTCTTTGATCACTTTTGCATTCCTCGGACACATCAACTGGGTGCTAGGCTTAACAATGGGAGTATGTTTAATGGCTGGTGCTTTTGTTGGCGCGCACTCCGCTATTAGATTTGGTTCTAAATTCATTCGTCCTGTATTTGTTACTGTCGTCAGCATACTAGCTATTAAATTGGCTTATGACGCATGGTTTGTAGGTTTGTCATGAACATTTCTCAACTCCAGGAAAATCTAGAACAAATGGCGAAGCAAGCCGCTGTTCTTGACCGTCAAAGAGGCGAACATCATGTTCCGCTTTTTGATGAGCGTTTATTTGGTTGCCGCTCTCGCTTACTTACTCCTTGCGTAAAAGAAGCAAAAGCCACGCTGGGTGCGATTGTGCGTGAGCAAAATGAAGGTAAGCTCACCGCTTTGCGTGCTGAGTACCTCACTGAACGGTTAGTGGCGCAAATCGGTGCGATTCAACGCGAGATTTCTACCACTAAAATTCGTAAGAATGAAATCAAACATAGCAGCCATTTCCGTAAGCCTATCAACGTGCTTTATCAGGAGCTCGCTCAACATCAAGAGTGGGCAAGACGCTTGCGCGAGATGGTGTTAGAAAAAGAACGTGCTGTCGAAAGCGCTCCTAGTTTTATGCGTGCCGACGCTCAAAAAGTATTACTAGCAACCGAGCAACGTTTAGCGCGTTGTGAAACAGCACTTCTTAAGCTAGAGAACCAAATTACACATAGGGAAAAACATCAATAATGGCTGATCAACCAACCTCGCCTTTAGATGACGCACCTGAAGAGATCAAACTGGCTGTCGATTTAATCTATTTGCTTGAGAGCAATGAGATAGATCCAGAAGTTGCGCTTAACGCTTTAAAGATCGTGCAAAACGACTTAGAAAACAAATTAAAAGCAAAGTAGCTCAGAGCGTTTCACTCCTTTCACCGAGACTCGTTTTCAGTGCTCTTACACAATGATACTATTCATAAAAAGTACGCCCCCAAAAAGGATAAATAATGAAAGTAATCAGCTTTAACATCAATGGACTACGTGCGCGACTGCACCAACTCCAAGCGCTAATCGACAAACACCAACCTGATGTGATTGGTCTTCAGGAAATTAAAGTTCACGATGAAGCATTCCCGATTGAAGCTGTCGAAGCCATGGGCTACAAAGTGTATTTTCATGGTCAAAAAGCACATTACGGCGTAGCAATGCTTTGTAAGCAAGAGCCTCTACACGTACAAAAAGGGTTCCCGACGGATAACGAGGAACATCAAAAGCGCATGATCATGGCAACGTTTTTAAATGAAAACGGCGAAAAGGTCACTGTGCTAAACGGCTATTTCCCTCAAGGGGATAACATCAGCCACGAAACCAAATTCCCATACAAGCGCCAATTCTATAAAGATCTGATGACCTACCTAAACGATCATCACAATAACGACGAGCAATTGATTGTTATGGGTGACATCAACATCAGCCCTATTGATGCAGATATCGGTATCGGCGAGCCAAACCGTAAACGTTGGCTAAAAACAGGTAAATGTTCATTCCAACCTGAAGAGCGCGAATGGTTGAAAACCTTACTAGACTGGGGCTTTGTGGACACCTTCCGTAAGCTATACCCAGAGGTAAACGATCAATTTTCGTGGTTTGACTACCGTTCTCGCGGTTTTGATGATAACCGTGGCCTACGAATTGATGTCATTTTGGCAACCCCTTCTCTAGCGGAAAAGTGTATTGAATCTGGTATCGACTATGAGCTTCGTGGTATCGAGAAGCCTTCAGATCACGCACCAATCTGGTCAACATTTAAGTAATATATTGCAAAGCTATAAGCGAGACTCAACGCTAAGCTTAGTCCGATAAAAAGGGAGACTCAGTCTCCCTTTTTAATACAAATTACCATTTAATCACTGGTTCAGCGGCCAAACCGTTTGACCATCAATACTTATCGGTGTTTGAGCGAATTCGTTCAGACAGTAGCCTGTATTACTACTTGCAAAGTAAGTGAGCGGCATCGGTGGTAGATTCAGCGCCACAACCTGCTGTTTCGCTTTTTCTGTGAACGAGAATCCCCACATATCGAGATAGTTAGTCATATCTCGCTGAGAAATGTAGCTCAGAGCAATAAGCAACCAGTCGTTGTTCGAGATGCTATTTGCTTCTTCCCGAGAGTAGTTGGCGAAACCAATACTCAATCGTCTCTCATCCCAAAGCGCATCGTCCGATTTTAAGCGGTTAAACTCACGTTCAATCAGGTGCAAGCGCGCCAATAAATGCCAACCATTTTTAAGCACACCTTCATGCTGCGCCGCCATCATCATTTGAATGTAAACACGAGCGCCCCAACTCCAACTGGTTTGATTTTGCGCTGCCATGTATGCGTTTGGATCCGCTTGAGTTCGGCTAGCTTGCAATAATTCAAACTGGCCTTTGAAATCCAAGCTTTGGCAAGTTGAAACTTTCCCCGTATTCTGGAAGAAACGAGACTTACTGTAATACGAGTAGTAATTGGTCGTTGAATGCCCTTCCCAGCCTGAAAATCGGAATCGACCTTTTTCTAAACCATGGCCAAGCTCATGTAAATCACCGTGACCGAGTGGGCTGAATGACCAATAAGCATCGTAAGGGTTACCCGAACAACCATAACCACACGTCGCTTGGTCAGCGTTCATGTGCTTCACTATATCAATATTGGCGATTTCCCAACCTTGGTTTTGGGCGTATTGAATAATTTCAGGCACTTCATCTATGCCCGGCCCTTGGAAACCTGCTAGCACATGCGGGTAGTTGTGAACATATTCTTCTGTTGCAAGCGCCATTTCCGAAGGGGTAGACCACATTTTATCGTTAACCGACTCCAACATTTTGTCGCGCTTTGAGTGTACTTCAAACCCAGGAGTGATCAGCTCAGCCCAATCGAATAAATTGGCTTCTAACTGTTGAATAAAAGCGTCGTTATCCTTCTCACTTCTCCAAACTGGATGCTGTGCCACATGATTAAATTTCAGTTCAACCGGAACATCATTTTTGTCAAAGTGAACCTGTACTGGACCACCATAAGGAGAAGTCAACGTGATGGTTTCACCCGGCTTCACTTCATAGCCGAATGAAGTCAGCAGTTTTGGTCGCGTGTATCCATCTTTGCTGAACTCATGAGTTGCACCACTTCTTAAAGTGTTGATGACAATCTTAGTCGCCACATCATTGCTGTCATTACGTTTAACCGTAAAAGTTTCCCCAGGAAGCGCATACACACCAGTCGAACGGAAGTTACGCTTTGATTCCATATTAATCGTTGCACTGATTCTCTTTATGTCAGGGCTAAACTCACTACGGCTGAAGTTCCCCATATTTGGTTGTTTTGGGTTTACGCTTCGGCTGTTGTATTGCACGTAATCGGCAAAGTACGACTTTAGGAATTCGGTCGTTTGGGTTGATTGTTTGTCCATCGGGAAGACAACCGTTTGACGATAATGATCAGCCAACAATACCATGAGTTTTTCGTATTGGTAGCCGTTTTGATTAAACAAATCTACTTTTTGTTCATCAAGCTTTTGCAACCAATGGCGAATGCTGTTTGCCCCTGCATAAAATTGACTGTCCATATTCGCAGTGTCAGGACAAGATTTGTCCTCACACTGTGACAAGTCAACATTGAAGTTTTGAGATTCAAAACGAGACAACAGCGCTTGTTGCGTAGCAACAGAGTCTGGCACGAAGTTCATGAGTGATGAAGGCGCCCAATCAACCAAGCCTAACTTACGCCAATAGTTATCTCCCACATAATCAACATGGAATTTTTCCAAAATGTCTCGGCCAAGTTCAGTTAGTCCTCCATCCCAATGCAGGTATAGAACAGGAATTTGGGCTTGCTCAGCGTATGCCAGAGCATCGAGTACTTGTTGGTTGGTGTCGCCAGATTGCAGATGCTGTGACAAGATCAATAAGTTTGGAGTATTGGTTTGCAAGCAGCTAAGTAGCTTCGAACCATCGCATAGGTTGGCCTCGTTAAACGCCAACTCTTGTGAAACATTGTCTTTCAGCCAATTCCGAGTCGCTTGCTCATCCGGAAAGTAATAAGACTGGTCCATTTGCGCGATGACGACGTTTGAAGTAACTCCGCCCGACAACCAAGTGACCAGATTACTTAACCATTTCGTCATCGCTGAGTTGGAAGAGTCGGGAAAACGTTGTGCCGTTCTAAATGGGTTACTCCCTAATAGTGCGTAACGTTGACCATTAGACTTTTCCCCGGCAACGCCAATTGACATAGCTTGATCTTTGTAACCGCTTACCATGGCCTTATTGGTCATCAAGATGGTGTCGTTGAAGCCATACTTAGGTGCCAAGATCGCGGCATCATGGGTTGGATCCCAATAAAGACCTGAAAGGTTTTTCGCAATTGCAGATTTGATCGTATTCGACTGCATCTTGTGAGCTTCCACAACCTGACGACTTTCACGAATGAAATCGCTCGGGTCAGAAACGAGCAGTGCATTACCAGTTTCAAGAGCTTGTTGAACTGGAGCTGGCGTTGGTTTTACTTGAGCATTAGGTTGTGATTCTCCCTCTCCCCCACCACATCCTGTGGCTAAGGCGGCAATGCCCAACGATAGAATTGTTTTTTTCATTTTTACTTACTAAACAATGAGTTTACCGAATGTTAATGTAAGTTAATGAATAATAAGAAAGAGTCTTTTACATCGGCTGGAAAAATAGGAATGAAGATAACAAAATTATCAAAAGCAATAGCACCCATTCCGGTGCTATTGCCTCTATTGATAATTAGCTTAAAGGACGCAGATAAGCTAAGAAACGCTTCTCTGCCACTTTGAAACACCACAAGATCATAAACGTCAGTGCCATGTAGAACAGCCCCGCCGTCAGGAAAGACTCAAATGGTGCATAGTAGCGCGAGTTAACTAGACGCGCAGCACCAGTTAAATCCATGATGGTAACGATGCCCGCGACTGCACTTCCGTGCAGCATAAATATGACCTCGTTTGAATAAGCTGGTAATGCTCGACGCAATGCACTCGGCAAGATAATACGTCTGTATGTCATAAACTTACTCATGCCATAGGCTTTCGCAGCTTCCACCTCACCTTTCGGCAAACCATTAATCGCACCACGAATAATTTCTGCGGTGTAAGCCGATGTATTCAGAATAAAAGCGACCAAAGCACAGAACCAAGCGTTCTCCCACAAGGTATCTTTCACAGGGAAAAACTGATCCATGCCGTAGTAAATCAAATACAGCTGAACCAATAGCGGCGTTCCACGGAAAAAGTAAATGAATCCCCAAGAAGGTAAGCTTAGAGCGTAATTGGTACTATTGCGTGCCACGGCTAATGGGATAGAGACACACAAGCCAATAACCAACGCTAATCCCACTAACCAAACTGTTGTCCAAAGTCCCTGAAGATAAGTTGGAAAGCTTTCAATAATCAAAGAAAAGTCCATAACTTACCTCGCATGAATACTGAACTTACGCTCAACAAGCTTGAGTAGCCCGGTCGAAACGCTGGTAAAAAATAGAAAGATGAGCGCGACAGCCATGTAAAAGGTGAACGGCATTTTCGTTGTACCTGCTGCCAATGAGCTCATTCTCACCATGTCATCCAGACCAATAATGGAAACTAACGCTGTGGTCTTAAGTAACACTAACCAGTTATTACCAAATCCAGGTAATGCATGACGAATCATCTGAGGAAGTAAGATTCTTCTAAACGATAAAGCAGAACTCATCCCATAAGCTTTCGCCGCTTCTAATTCACCCTTGTCCACCGCCATGATCGCTCCGCGAAAAGTCTCCGCCATGTAGGCGCCAAAGATAAAACCAATCGTGAGTACACCAGCAATAAATGGGCTGACATCAATATAATCAGGTAAGTAAGACGTCCATTCATGGTTTGGATCACTCGAGGCAAACCACTCGTTGAGCGTTTCGTTGATGGAGTAAAGGCTGTTATTTAAAAGTATTTGTCCACCAAAGAAAATTAGCATCATCAGAACCAAATCTGGAATGCCGCGAATGACTGTGGTGTAAAGAGTGGCAATCGCCCTTGCCCATTTGTAAGGTGCTAACTTAGCTAATGCGCCAAGCATGCCTAAGACCATGGCGAGAATGAGTGAAAGCACTGCAACTTCTATTGTTACTAAAGCTCCTTTCAAAATCGAAGCTTCGTATCCTTGTAAATCTAGCATAGGTGAGTTCCTAATCCCTAAACTCAAAAAATCGACCGTTGACTACTTCTAGGAACAAGCCAACGGTCGCTTAATTACGGTTTATTCACCGTACACATCGTAGTTAAAGTATTTACCAGCAATTTCTTGGTAAACACCTTTCTCACGTAGTGAAATAATTGCTGCGTCGAGTTTCTTCGTTAGATCTTTGTCTTGTTTACGAACAGCGATACCCATACCTTCGCCAAACCATTTTGGATCGGTTAACGATGGTCCAACAAACTCATAAGCTTCGCCACCTGCTTTGTTGATCACACCCTCTTCTAGAGCAGAAGCATCACCTAAAACAGCAGCAATTCGACCATTTTCTAGATCAAGATACGCTTCATCAAAAGAGCCATAACGCACAATTTCAACATCATCGCCGTAGTTGTCAGTTAAGTACTTGTCATGTGTCGTCGCACGTTGCACGCCAATTTTGACATCTTTAAGATTATCAAAATCTAGACCCGCACCTTTCTTAGCGATAAATTTATTTGGAATTTGTGCGTACTTGCCAGTGAAATCGACTTTTTTCTTGCGCTCTTCAGTGATAGACATTGCTGCGATGATGGCATCGTACTTACGTGCAAGCAGAGAAGGAATAATACCATCCCAATCTTGAGCGACGATTTTGCACTTCACTTGCATCTCTTCACAGAGTGCATTTGCCATGTCTACGTCAAAGCCTTTTATTGAGCCATCAGTTTCTGTCCAGCTAAACGGAGGGTAAGCACCTTCGATACCAAAGCGAACTGTTTTCCATTCTTTCGCTTGGGCAACACCTGATACTGCCGTTGCAGCAATCGTTGCTGCTAATAACCACTTTTTCATTTCCATACTCCTGTGATTGCTATTTTATTTCGTTTTGTTTGTTGTGTTGGCTTAGGAGGCAATAGTCTGCCGCCTAACAAATATTAGTAAATGGATGAGATAAACTGCTGTAATCGTTCTGAATCCGGGTTTGTAAATAGCTTAGCTGGATTTCCCTGTTCTTCCACTAAGCCTTGATGTAAAAACATCACATGGTTTGATACGTCACGCGCAAACGCCATTTCGTGCGTGACCACCAGCATAGTTCGCCCTTCATCTGCCAAATCTCTCATTACCCCCAGAACTTCTCCTACAAGTTCTGGGTCAAGCGCAGAAGTTGGCTCGTCAAACAACATCACCTCTGGGTCAACTGCTAGCGCACGGGCAATAGCTGCACGTTGCTGCTGGCCGCCAGATAAGTGCCCAGGGTAATAATCCTTACGCTCATACAAGCCTACTTTCTTAAGCAAGACTTCTGCATTTTCAATCGCTTGAGCTTTTGGCACGCCTAAGACATGAACAGGCGCCTCAATCACGTTTTCTAGTACGGTTAGGTGAGACCAGAGGTTGAAACCTTGGAAAACCATTGCCAGGCGTGAGCGAATACGTTGGACTTGCTTTTCATTAGCAGGAACAGATTCACCTGCTCTGTTGTTCTTCATTTGGATTAATTCACCATTTACCCAAATTTCGCCCGCGGTAGGCGTTTCTAGCAAGTTGATACATCTGAGAAAGGTACTCTTACCTGAGCCGGAAGAGCCAATGATGGAGATAACATCTCCTTTGTGCGCGGCAAGTGAAATGCCTTTTAAAACTTCATTTTGTCCAAATGTTTTGTGCAGGTCTTTTATATCTAGCGCTGGTACATCATTCATGCGCCCTACTCCCTGTGTTTTTGTCACTGCAATTAAGGGACTCCGCCCTCTCTAATTTGGAACAAATTAGCACCGCCCTTTGAAACTTGCAACAAATTATTAACCTAAATAATTCGAATAGAAAGATACTATAGACAAATTAATATGCAATATATAGCAACATATTCTTCAAAAGTTGAATATTAAATATAAAAAAGCCCCTTTCAAAGGGGCTTAATTAATTTACAAAAGTGTTAAGACGCTACTTAACCAATACCATAAAATCAGATTTCTGAGCATTCGTATTGACCTTCTCAGAATCAACTTCACTGATCACAAGACCATCGTGATCCACTTTAAGATCGGTCACATCACCATGAGAGAAAAGAGAAACAAAGTCATAGCTATTTAGGTTTGCTTCAGCAGACTCCACGACAATAGATTGTGAGAAATCACTTTTAGAAGAAACTTTCAAATCTTGCTTCACACTGTCATCGAATGTGTAGTAGAACAACTCCGGAACAACGACATCACTCTCTAAAGTTGTAAATATCTTGTGTGTTACTCGGTGTAGTGTTCCAGAGTTAGACTCTGCACGATATGCAAGGCGGCTAAAGCCTTTATCTTGGTCAGTGAAAGCAAAACCAGTATCAATAGTTGAGCCTCTCACCACATGCGACGCAGGCAGAGCATTTAGGTTGTAGTAAGCGCTTGGATCAATTGAGATATCCCAATTTGCGTCCTGATACATCTTTTGGTTCAGCACTACCGTCCAACCATTGATAGGTTTTTCAGCTGCAACACTGTAAGTCCAAGTTTCCGTTTTTGGCTCAAGCGGGTGGTAGAACTTCGTCGTTGACATAGGTAGCTCTGCAACTTCGTAGTTGTAATCACCAACAAGTACACTGATGTCTAAAGTGTCATATTTAAAAAGTGTTGGGTTCAAGATTGGAGAAGAGCCATTCATGCCAACCAACGGCAATGGTGATTCACTCGACCAATCGCGAATACCATACTGGTGCAGTTCTGTTTTCGCTGCGTCTGCATATTGTAGCACGACTGTCGACTCCATCTTCGAACCAATTGCTCTTACATCCAAAGAATCAATAGAATAGGTAGGCTTAGACTCTTTCGCAATTTTAGATATGAAGTTGTACTCTAAGCCACCAGCCTCCGTTGCTTCATATTTAAGGTCAGTTCGGGTAGCCTTACGGAAGTTGCCATTTTTATTGCAAGCAGACACCGCCTCTCGATTCATTGAGAACGTTGAGTTTCTAAGGTTATTGTCCTTTAAAAAATCTCGACCGAAGCTGTTTGCCGTAAATACTGTTCCAGAAGCATCAAGCAACTGATAAGTAAAATAGCCGTCCTCAGGAATGTCTTCTAGAACAAATTTCAAAGTAGTGCCTGATGGGTAGATAAAGTCGCCTTGACGGACACCATTCTTGTCTGAATAGAAACCGACGACCTTACCTCCTGTTAGCTGTGCACTTACGGCTGGTTGATAGGTCAATACCTGCTCGATGCCGTTGCCATCTACTCTTCGGTCGTAAATAGTACAGCTGTCTTTTTGTGCATTTGTTTCACTAATGACATTTGGAGCTGCAAAAGTAAAAGTGAATGTAGTTCTTGGTGTGGAACCACCGCCACCGCCGCCACCGCCGCCGCAACCGACCATTAACCCTGAGATGATTGCCACTAGTGGCAGTACTTTAAGCTGTTTCATGTCTTTTTCCTAAACTGAGCGGCAATGATTAGCCAAAAAATTGTCTTTGCTCTGTCCAAAGCAAGAATAAAGCCAGCTTTATATAATCACCGTGAATATTGACATTTAATCTGCATCTCGTGCAAAAGGAAAAAAAGTTCTAATTTTATGCAACTTGTGTAATGAAATTACACAAGATCTCCGCATCTCATTCGCATGCCAGAAACTTTCTGTAGTTTTATTTCACAACCATTCTTAAAGTGATCTAAATCAATCACCCTAAATGGCTATCTTGCTAGACTCCTGCCAAAAGATGAGGCTTTTTTTGTGCCTCAACACAATAAGTTATTAGCTATGCTTAGGCACAGTGTCGACGTGTAACAAATCTAACAATAGCTAGCATAAGCGTGCCGCAGGATGCGGATTAACACAATTGAATGAAGAATTCATAACTTTTAAATATATGAG
>NZ_JADDYG010000384.1:33017-39025 GCF_015163535.1 Vibrio sp. OPT46
CGCCTCAACACAATAAGTTATTAGCTATGCTTAGGCACAGTATCGACGTGTAACAAATCTAACAATAGCTAGCATAAGCGTGCCGCAGGATGCGGATTAACACAATTGAATGAAGAATTCATAACTTTTAAATATATGAGGAATCTATGTCAGACGCAGTTAACAAAACGCACTCTGATTCAGATATCGAGACCAAGAGCTACCGTGAGCTTCATCGTCCAGCATCTGAGTTCGCAAGCCGTTCAGACTACCTAGACCACGAACTACAAATCATGAAGCCACGTCGTTTTGGCTTGAACTTGCCAGGTCGTGACTTCCGCTTTGAGCTTGAAGACCTTGTTCCAGCACTTGCTGGTACTATCGGTATTATCGCAATGTACTCTGCGGTAATGATGTCTTGGGCTGAAGGTCTTACTGCAGCATGGGACCACGTAAACTTAGGCAAGGACTTTGCTATCGAAGTTGCGCGTGTAGAAATGCTCATCCCTGCACTTCTTTTCTGTGTACTTGCCTCTGGTTTTATTAACCCTAAAGCCAACCTAGCAGGCAACCACGGCCCAATGATCCCTCTTATTGGTACCATCGCTCTTGCTGGTGCTCACCCTCTTGCATTAGCAATTCTCATTGGTGTGTTTGGTTTGATTTTGAGCCTCTTAAAAGGTGGGTCAAAACTGGTTAACCTCACCTCTGAAGGTACGGCTGGTGGCCTTCTTATTTTCCTAGGTTTAACCGGAACCATGAGCCAAATTAACTCTATTCAAGCTTGGGCTGTTGGTTTGCAATCCGATACGGTTGCCGCTGGTAGCATGGGTTACATCGGTCTAATTGTTCTTGCGGTTACCATTGGCTTATACGCGTTCCTTGCTAAAGTGAACAAACGCTGGCTAGCGATCCCTGTTTGTGCCTTCACTGGGCTTGCAATCGCACTTGCTCTTGGCGCAGGCTTCGATATTAAATTCGTAACCGAGACAGGCCTTCCAAACCTAAATCCAATCTACTGGTGGGGTTCAACAGAAGAAGGTTGGATGCTTGGTCTTCCTAATATGGAACACTTCATCGCTTCTCTACCATTCGCCATTCTTGCGGTAGCAATGTGGTCACCTGACTTCTTGGGTCACCGTATCTTCCAAGAAATGAACTACCCACGTAAGAGTGAAAAAGTACTGATGGACGTTGATGACACAATGACAATGTGTTCCGTTCGCCAAATGGTCGGTACTGCAGTGGGTGGTGGTAACATCACATCATCTTGGGGGACTTACATGATCCCTGCTGCAATCGCGAAACGCCCTATTCCTGCTGGCGCCATCTTACTAGGCTCTCTATGTATTATTGTTGCAATCCTTGGTTTTCCTATGGACGTTGCAGTATGGCCTCCAGTTATGCGCGTTGCTCTTCTCGTTGGTGTATCTCTACCACTGCTTGAAGCTGGCATGCAGATGGTGAAGGACTCGAAAGACTCACAAGCAGCAGGCATTTGTATCTTTGGTTCTGCCGTTGTTAACCCAGTTCTAGCTTGGGCACTAACTATGCTTTTAGATAACAACGGTTTAATTGGAGATAAAGAGCGCGCGTCTCGCCTATCATTTGTAGACAAGATTGTGATCCCAGTAAGCGTACTTGTTATCTGTTTAGTTGCTATGCTTGCAGTTGGTATGCTTGAAGGCCAGTATGGCATCCAAGCTTGGCTATAAGCTAGCAGTCCAGAAATTTGTGGGTAGCGCTCGTCGCTACCCCATTTTTATCGAAATTTTTGAGGATTTATTGATTTAGTTTAAGGTTTGCAAAAAAATTTTAGTTTAACCTCTAACTGTTGCTTAAAAAGAGAAACGTTAAAACTAGTGACAATATTTATAGTTTTGTAAATCGAATACGTAAATTTAAGACTATAAATATTGTTATTCATAAGAGTGTACTGTTCCCCTCTTTTATCTGGGGATAGCTGGCTCAACGGCGAAGCAGTACGTATTTTTTTCTACTAAAAAGGTAGGTATGTCATGGCAGAGCAATTTGCTAAAGCTTGGGAAGGTTTTGCTGCAGGCGACTGGCAAAACGAAGTAAACGTTCGTGATTTCATTCAGAAGAACTACACTCCGTACGAAGGCGACGAATCTTTCCTAGTTTCTGAAGGTACTGAAGCGACTAACAAGCTTTGGGCTAAGGTAATGGAAGGCATCAAACAAGAGAACGCGACTCACGCTCCTGTTGATTTTGATACTTCAGTTATCTCTACCATCACTGCTCACGATGCAGGCTACATCGAAAAAGACCTAGAAACTATCGTAGGTCTTCAAACTGACGCTCCTCTAAAACGTGCGATCATCCCTAACGGTGGTATCCGCATGGTTGAAGGTTCATGCAAAGCCTACGACCGCGAGCTAGACCCACAAGTTAAAAAAATCTACACAGAATACCGTAAAACTCACAACCAAGGCGTTTTCGATATCTACACTCCTCAAATCATGGCGTGTCGTAAATCTGGCGTACTGACTGGTCTTCCAGATGCATACGGTCGTGGTCGTATCATCGGTGACTACCGTCGTGTTGCTCTATACGGTATTGACTTCCTAATGAAGGATAAATTCGCGCAGTTCTCTTCTCTACAAGAGCGTTTTGAGAACGGCGAAGACCTACAAATGACAATGCAGCTCCGTGAAGAGATCGCAGAGCAACACCGTGCTCTAGGTCAAATCAAAGAAATGGCTGCAAAATACGGTTGTGATATTTCTCGTCCTGCTGAAACTGCGCAAGAAGCTATTCAGTGGACTTACTTCGGTTACCTAGCTGCTGTTAAATCTCAAAACGGTGCGGCTATGTCTCTAGGTCGTACTTCTACGTTCCTAGACATCTTCATCGAACGTGATATCGCGGCTGGTAAGCTAACTGAAGAACAAGCTCAGGAAATGATCGACCACTTCGTAATGAAACTACGTATGGTTCGTTTCCTACGTACTCCTGAGTACGATGATCTATTCTCTGGCGACCCTATCTGGGCAACTGAGTCTATGGGTGGTATGGGTCTTGACGGTCGTACGCTAGTTACTCGTACAAACTTCCGTTTCCTAAACTCACTATACACTATGGGTCCTTCTCCAGAGCCAAACATCACTGTTCTTTGGTCTGAGCAACTACCTGAAGGCTTCAAGAAGTTCTGTGCGAAAGTATCTATCGATACTTCTTCTATTCAGTACGAAAATGACGACTTAATGCGTCCAGACATGAACTCTGACGACTACGCGATCGCATGTTGTGTATCTCCAATGGTTGTTGGTAAGCAAATGCAGTTCTTCGGTGCTCGTGCGAACCTTGCGAAAACAATGCTTTACACCATCAACGGTGGTGTGGATGAGAAGCTAAAAATCCAAGTTGGCCCGCAAATGCCTAAGATCGAAGGCGATGTTCTGAACTACGATGAACTGTGGGAGAAAATGGACCACTTCATGGATTGGCTAGCGAAACAATATGTGACTGCACTAAACGCTATCCACTTCATGCACGATAAGTACAGCTACGAAGCGGCACTAATGGCTCTACACGACCGTGACGTTAAACGTACTATGGCTTGTGGTATTGCTGGTCTATCTGTTGCTGCTGACTCACTATCTGCAATTAAATACGCAAAAGTTAAGCCAATTCGTGACGAAGACGGTCTAGCAATCGACTTCGAAATCGAAGGCGATTACCCTAAATTCGGTAACAACGACCCACGCGTTGATGACATTGCATGTGAACTTGTTTCTGTATTTATGGGCAAAATCCGTAAGCTTAAGACTTACCGTGATGCAATCCCTACTCAGTCAATTCTTACTATCACTTCAAACGTGGTTTACGGTAAGAAAACTGGTAACACGCCTGACGGTCGTCGTGCTGGTGCTCCATTTGCTCCAGGTGCAAACCCAATGCACGGTCGTGACGAGAAAGGTGCTGTAGCATCACTAACTTCAGTTGCTAAACTGCCGTTTGCTGACGCACAAGATGGTATCTCTTACACATTCTCTATCGTACCTAACGCACTAGGTAAAGATGAGGGTTCACAACGCGCTAACCTTGCTGGTCTTATGGATGGTTACTTCCACCACGAAGCGGGGATCGAAGGTGGTCAACACCTAAACGTGAACGTTCTTAACCGTGAAACTCTAGAAGACGCAGTTAAGCACCCAGAGAAATACCCTCAGCTAACAATCCGTGTATCTGGTTACGCTGTTCGCTTCAACTCTCTAACTGCAGAGCAACAAGCTGACGTAATCGCGCGTACATTCACTGAGTCTCTATAAGACTATAGCGAAATAACGTTCTAGTAATACAACAAAGGCTGATGCTAAGTAGCATCAGCCTTTTTTTATTTCTTGAATGAAAGTTGTGATATCGCGAAAGACTTTTGCCCGCATTCTTACGTATGATGCGAAAAAAGTTAGCAAATAAAGTCTATGAGATTTAGTAAATTAATTATTCTTACCCTTCTCTCTCCAGTTGCAATAGCATCCACTAAGTCTACGGTTTCTTTTACCATCGACAACGATGGTATTTTTGGCGTCGATCAAGACTATACGAATGGTGTTTTCCTTTCTTACGCGACAGACCAACTGACACAAGAAAGCCAATGGAAATGGCTGAGTCTAGCTAACTCAGAGCACGCCAATATCGATAAAATAGAGTTGGTTCTTGGCCACAAAATGTGGACTCCAAGCGACATTGAAGCCGATTATCCACTAATCAATGATCGCCCATATGCCGGTTACCTACACACCGAAATCAACTACCTTTCCCTAACGAGTGACAAAGCTGTACGGTACAATTTCACCATAGGAACTACGGGTGAAAGTTCGCTATCAGAAAAGGCGCAAGAAATCGTTCACGGCATAACAGGATCGACGGACCCTCAAGGTTGGGATTACCAGATTGAAGATAAAGTGGCGTTCAGCCTTGGTTACCGCGTATTTAACAAATTGATGCGCAGCGAAGAACAAAAAACACAATGGGAGATCACCAACATTAACGACATCAATGCGGGTAACTTCCGTAGTGATGTCTCTCAAGGCGTCATGTTTCGTTGGGGTACAAACCTAGCGAATAGCATCGGAGCCGCCAATATCAGTGTCGAAAGCCCTTTCTCAGCAAGTATGATCGCTCAGAACACGTCGAGTTGGTTCTTGTTCACCGGGTTTGAAGGTCGTTACCGCTTTAATGACATGACTATCGAAGGCGATCGTCCTGGCATTCCTGAACCGTCAGCGCCATACGACGTCACACTGCAAAATTGGCAAGCAAGTGCCGTCGCGGGAGTATCTTGGTACAACCAAAATTACGGTGCAAGCATCACCTTTACAATTAAAACACCGGATTATGAAGAAGCCCAAACCGATGTTTATGGGACAGGCTCGTTCTCCGTGTTCGCCTTTTTCTAAAAACTGGATTATCCCAGCATCGAAGTCAATCTAGATACACGGCAAGTTCTCGGGGTAGGTATTAACCACCTCGTGTTCAAGCGTTTATGTAGATTGGCTCCATCTATTTTCTTTCTTCAAATAACCTTGCCTTTAGTACCGACAAAGCTGTTTTAACCCTGCTTTTTGTAATAAAATAACAGCTAGAATTTACTAGTAATGAGAGCAAAAGATGTCAACAGCTGGTCGTATTCACTCATTTGAGTCATGTGGTACCGTAGACGGACCTGGTATTCGATTTATCGTCTTCTTGCAAGGTTGTTTAATGCGCTGTAAGTATTGCCATAACCGCGATACTTGGGACACGCATGATGGCAAAGAAGTCACGGTTGAAGAAATCATTTCCGAAGCGAAAAGTTACCGCCACTTCATGAATGCATCAGGTGGTGGCGTTACTTGTTCTGGCGGCGAAGCGATGCTTCAACCGGAATTCGTACGTGATTTTTTCCGCGCAGCTAAAGCCGAGGGCATTCATACATGTCTAGATACTAACGGTTATGTTCGTAAGCACACTGATGTTATCGATGAAGTACTGGATGCAACAGACTTAGTCATGCTTGACAT
>NZ_JADDYG010000384.1:39035-50680 GCF_015163535.1 Vibrio sp. OPT46
TGCTAAAGCCGAAGGCATTCATACATGTCTAGATACTAACGGTTATGTTCGTAAGCACACTGATGTTATCGATGAAGTACTGGATGCAACAGACTTAGTCATGCTTGACATCAAACACATGAAAGACGAAGTGCACCAAGATCTCATCGGTGTATCCAACCGACGCACATTGGACTTTGCTCGTTACTTACAAAAAATCGGAAAGAAAACATGGATTCGCTATGTCGTCGTGCCTGGTTACACAGATGACCCAGAAGCAGCACACATGCTTGGTGAATTTATTAAAGACATGGATAACATCGAAAAGGTCGAGTTACTTCCTTACCACAAACTAGGGGCTCATAAGTGGGAAGCGTTAGGCTTAGAATACCCACTCGAAGGCGTAAACCCGCCACCGAAAGAAACCATGGATGAAATTCAATCCATTCTTGCTCAATACAACGATAACGTAAAATACTAAGTGAACCGCAAGACTAACCTCTTTAAAATACCAGCTTATTGCTGGTATTTTTTTGATTATATCTAAGCCTTATCAGTGAGTTTCTCTGCGGTCATTTAGGTATAAAAAGAACGATAGAAATGATTGCGTAATGTTCGCATAGGAAGGAAGTAACATGGATTTGTTTAACTTAGGCTCTCTTGTTGTCTCAATTTGGATAGTAGCTGTCTACTGCCTACCAGATTGGAAAAAAGTCGTTTGGCCCAAACTGGAAAAAGAAAAAGGATTTCAGCACCTCGTTTTTGCAACGCTCTTCTTTTTCAGTATTTTATGGGCCGCTCAAGCAGGTGTAAAAGAAGGATTACAGATTCATTTTCTTGCACTAACAACGCTGACGATGATGTATGGGTGGCGCATGGCATTTCTACTCAGCATTCCCGCTATGTTGGTCAACCACCTACTACATGATGTGTCCTTGCTACTCTTACCCACGTCGTTAGTTCTATCTGCCCTAATTCCGATTTTCATTAGTTACTTAGTGTTTCTTCTGAGTTACCACTACTTGCCACGAAACATTTTTGTTTTCATCTTCGTTGCTGGATTTTTCAATGGCGCGATAACAGGAAGTCTGCACCTCATCATTAACTCTTTTTATCACCTATCAGTTGGTCACTACGATTGGGAAACCATTCAACATAACTACTTTGTTTTTGTGCCGTTGCTCGCCTTTCCAGAAGGTCTATTAAATGGTATGGCACTGGCGGTTTTAACCGTATTCAAGCCAGAGTGGCTGAGAGTATTTTCAGACCGAGACTACATATACAATCATTACCATAAATAAGTGTTTTCAAACTGGTCAAAAGTGACAGTTCTTGCCATTTTTTAGTATTAAATATGTGTTGAGATCATGTTTCACTCATGTCTTAAGCGTTAACCTAAGCACATTAAAAATGTATTAGATATCTAGTGAGGTCACCATGGAAATGTCAAACGCTCAACGTTTGATTCTATCAAACCAATACAACCTTATGTCTCAACTTGATCCAAGTAATGCGGCCAAATACAAACGCTTACAAACGATCGTTGAACGTGGTTATGAACTACAAATGCGAGAGTTGAACAAAGATTTCGGCTGCCTCTCAGAAGCAGAGTGTCGTGAGATCATCGACGTTATGGAGATGTATCATGCGATGCAAGAATCTTACAACATGCTAGAAGATGAAGATCGCAGCAACGTGGATCAACGTCGCTTGAAGTTCTTGGGATTTGATATCGCTTCAGAAGCGCAACAAGTACATTACGTACGTTTTCTCATCGATTCTGAAGGTTTGTACCCTCAGTTTGACAAGGCAGATCATCACTTTAACAGCCAAATGCCGATGCTAGATAAATACCGCCGTATGCTGCAAACTTGGCGTAACTGCCCTCGTCAGTATCATTTATGTGAAAACGAACTAGCGCAAATCTTCAGCGCATAAAATGGTCATCTAAGAATGAGGAGAGCGCCCGCTCTCCTTGTTATTTACCCTGTCACAAACTTATCTAAGACTTTGCTCTCTTCCTACCTCTTTCACTTGCCTTGCTCAATGTAGAACAACGAATCACTGAGACTCTTCCGTCTTTGCCAAATATTTGATTTCTATTGCACCTATTCACGACATAAATTCGTCCTTAATAAAAGAGTGATTCAAATGTCACTTTTACAATAAATTCATAATTGTTAAGCAAAATTGCAAATCCCCGACTAGGCTTAAGTAGAGAAAGGCTGTGATTGAAAAATTCATATCCACCGCTCACCGTTGTAACGAAAAAACCGTCCATAAAGCAAAGTCTTTGGTGTCGCCAATCTTACATTCTGTACGAACCAAATATGATAACAGGACGTATATTCAAACAACAACGAGCATAACTGTTGGTGGAAAGCCTGAATCAACGTTCGTCGGTAGACTGACTATTAAAGGGGAAAGCGACATGAGTATTTTCGACCACTATCAATCAAGATATGAAGCTGCAAAAGATGAAGAGATGTCGTTACAGGAGTTTTTAGCCCTGTGTAAAGATGACAAAAGCGCTTATGCTAATGCAGCAGAACGCCTACTGATGGCGATTGGTGAACCAGAGATAATCGATACGGCAAAGGATCCGAGACTAAGCCGAATCTTCTCGAATCGTGTTATCTCTCGTTATGAAACCTTTAAAGACTTTTATGGCATGGAAGATGCCATAGAACAAATTGTGTCTTACCTAAAACATGCGGCGCAAGGCCTAGAAGAGCGTAAGCAGATTCTTTATCTACTCGGCCCTGTAGGTGGCGGTAAGTCTTCGCTTGCAGAAAAGCTTAAGGCTCTGATGGAACAGATGCCTATTTATGTTCTTACTGCTAACGGCGAACGCAGCCCAGTGAATGACCATCCATTCTGCCTATTCAAAGCCACAGAAGATGGCGATATTTTGAAAAAAGAATATGGCATCGAGCACCGTTATCTTCGCTCGATCATGTCTCCTTGGGCCGCTAAACGTCTTCACGAGTTTGGTGGTGATATCACCAAATTTAAAGTAGTGAAAGTACGCCCTTCTATCCTTGACCAAATCGGTATTGCCAAAACTGAACCAGGCGATGAAAACAACCAAGATATCTCATCATTGGTTGGTAAAGTCGATATTCGTAAGCTTGAACACTATTCGCAAGACGATCCAGACGCTTACAGCTACTCCGGTGCGCTGTGTAAAGCAAACCAAGGTTTAATGGAATTCGTTGAGATGTTCAAAGCACCAATCAAAGTGCTTCACCCGCTGTTAACAGCAACGCAAGAAGGCAACTTCAACGGTACAGAAGGCCTTTCTGCGATTCCATTCGACGGTATGATTCTGGCTCACTCAAACGAATCTGAGTGGCAGACCTTCCGTAACAACAAGAACAATGAAGCGTTCTTGGACCGTGTTTATATTGTGAAAGTACCTTACTGTCTACGTGTTTCAGAAGAAGTCAAAATCTACCAAAAACTTCTTGAAAACAGTGAGTTGTCTCAAGCCCCTTGTTCACCAAGCACGCTCGAGACTCTGGCACAATTCAGTATTCTTTCTCGACTTAAAGAGCCTGAAAACTCGTCCATCTTCTCTAAGATGCGTGTATACGACGGTGAAACGCTGAAAGATACGGATCCAAAGGCAAAAAGCTATCAAGAGTATCGTGATTATGCTGGTGTCGATGAAGGCATGAACGGTCTCTCAACACGTTTTGCCTTTAAGATTTTGTCACGCGTATTTAACTTCGACCAAACCGAAGTGGCAGCCAACCCTGTACATCTATTCTATGTGATTGAACAACAGGTTGAGCGCGAACAGTTCCCTGCTGAAACAGCAGAGAAATATCTCGAGTTCTTGAAAGGCTACCTAGTACCTCGATACGTTGAATTTATCGGTAAAGAGATTCAGACCGCTTATCTTGAGTCTTACTCTGAATACGGCCAAAACATCTTCGACCGATATGTCACCTATGCAGACTTCTGGATTCAAGACCAAGAGTACCGAGATCCAGAAACTGGTCAGCTATTTGATCGCTCTTCACTGAATGCTGAGCTAGAGAAGATCGAAAAAACAGCTGGTATTTCTAACCCGAAAGATTTCCGAAACGAAATCGTTAACTTTGTGCTTCGTGCGAAAGCGAATAACAATGGTCAAAACCCGGTTTGGACCAGCTACGAAAAACTGCGCACAGTAATCGAGAAGAAAATGTTCTCCAATACCGAAGAGCTACTTCCGGTTATCTCATTTAATGCGAAAACCTCTTCTGAAGATCAGAAGAAGCACGACGACTTTGTCGCTCGCATGATGGAAAAAGGCTATACCGAGAAACAGGTTCGCCTACTTTCTGAGTGGTACCTACGAGTACGTAAGTCATCCTAACCCAGTATTGAGTTAGGTCGCTTGTGAAACATGAAGAGGGCTATTTCATGGCGCAATTTATAGACCGAAGGCTCAATGGCAAGAACAAGAGCGCTGTTAATCGACAGCGCTTCTTGAAGCGCCACAAAGAGCAAATAAAAGAGTCGGTAGCAGACGCAGTGAATCGACGCTCGATTACGAATACGGAAACGGGCGAAGACGTCTCTATCCCTCACAAAGACATCAATGAGCCTATATTTCATCAAGGCAAAGGTGGTGTTCGCGAACGAGTTCATCCCGGTAACGACCAATTCATTACTGGTGATAAAATTGAGCGTCCCAAAGGTGGCGGTCAGGGTAGCGGCTCAGGAGAAGGGAACGCCAGTCCAGATGGAGAAGGCCAAGACGAATTTGTATTCCAAATATCAAAAGATGAGTACCTCGATATTTTGTTCGAAGATCTCGAGCTGCCTAATCTAGAAAAAAACCAAATTGCCAAAATCACTGAATGGAAAACACACCGTGCAGGCTTTCAAACTGCCGGTATCCCTTCCAATATCGCCGTAGTACGCTCTCTGCAACAATCTCTTGCGCGCCGTACTGCAATGACTGCTGGTAAGAAACGACTTCTCAAAGAGCTAGAAGACGAACTTGCTCGCATCAAAAATATTGAGCCTGCTCAGCAGTTTGAAGAGAACCGCTTGAAGGCTGAAATTGAAGAACTGCGCAAGAAAATCGAAAGCGTGCCGTTCATCGATACCTTCGACTTACGCTTCAAGAACTATGAGAAACGCCCTGTACCATCGAGCCAAGCGGTCATGTTCTGTCTAATGGACGTATCCGGTTCTATGGATCAGGCAACGAAAGACATCGCAAAACGCTTCTATGTTCTTTTGTACTTGTTCTTAACTCGTACCTACGAGAATGTCGAAGTCGTCTTTATCCGCCACCATACCCAAGCGAAGGAAGTGGACGAGCACGAATTTTTCTACTCACAAGAAACCGGGGGTACCATTGTATCTAGCGCGCTCAAGTTAATGGATGAAATAGTAAAAGAGCGATACCCGATTGGTCAGTGGAACATATATGCAGCTCAAGCATCCGACGGTGACAACTGGGCAGATGATTCGCCAAGATGCCGGGATCTGTTAGTGAACAAATTACTTCCAAACTGTCAGTATTACTCTTACATAGAGATCACGCGGCGCTCGCACCAAACTCTATGGCATGAGTACGAAAAACTCACTGAAGAATTTCCTAATTTCGCAATGAAAAACATTCGCTCTGTGGAGGATATTTTCCCAGTCTTTCGTGAACTATTCCAAAAAGAAACGGCGTAAGGAGGCTAGCGATGAATACCGCAACGAGAAACCTCTCAGGAGAGGCGCCTAAGAAGCGTAACAGTAAAGTGTTGCCGGATGGACCAGATTGGACATTTGAGCTGTTAGAGCGATACCACAAAGAAATTAAGCGTGTCGCGGAGCATTATCGCCTAGACACTTACCCTAACCAAATAGAAGTGATTACTTCAGAACAGATGATGGATGCCTATTCAAGTATCGGCATGCCAATCAATTACAATCACTGGTCATTTGGTAAAAAATTCATTCAAACAGAGCAGAACTATAAACATGGTCAAATGGGGCTAGCCTACGAGATTGTGATTAACTCCGACCCTTGTATTGCTTATTTGATGGAAGAAAATACGGTAACAATGCAAGCACTCGTTATAGCGCACGCGTGTTACGGCCATAACTCTTTTTTCAAAGGTAATTACCTATTCCAAACGTGGACTGACGCCAGTTCTATTATCGACTATCTGCTGTTCGCCAAAAAGTACTTAGCCGAATGTGAAGAACGATATGGCGTAAAAGAAGTGGAAAAGCTTCTCGACTCTTGTCACGCGTTAATGAACTTTGGTGTAGACCGCTACAAGCGTCCAGAGAAAATCTCAATTACAGAGGAAAAAGCAAGACAAGAAGAACGCGAAGCATACCTACAATCTCAAGTTAATGAGCTTTGGCGCACCGTACCGACAGCCAAGACGAAAGAGGAAGACATTAAAGAGCGATTCCCGAGCGAGCCTCAGGAAAACTTGCTCTACTTCTTCGAAAAACATGCGCCGTTGCTAGAGCCGTGGCAACGTGAAGTTGTTCGGATCGTCCGTAAGATCAGTCAGTATTTTTATCCGCAAAAACAAACGCAAGTCATGAATGAGGGCTGGGCAACGTTCTGGCACTACACCATACTCAACCATCTTTATGATGAGGGCTTGGTGTCTGAAAAGTTCATTCTAGAGTTCTTACATAGCCACACCAGTGTCGTGGCTCAGCCGCCTTATAACAGTCCTTACTTTAATGGCATTAACCCCTACGCGTTAGGCTTTGCCATGTTCCGAGATATTAAGCGTATCTGCGAAGAACCAACTGATGAGGACAAGGAGTGGTTTCCAGACCTAGCAGGAACCGACTGGTTAGATGCAGTGCATTTCGCGATGCATAATTTCAAAGATGAAAGCTTTATTAGCCAATACCTTTCTCCGAAATTAATGCGTGATTTCAAGCTGTTTGCGATCAACGATGATGATCATAAGAACTTTATTGAAGTCGCTGCGATACACGATGAGATGGGTTATAAACGCATTAGAGAAACCCTAGCCGCTCAGTATAACTTATCTAATCTTGAGCCAAACATTCAGGTGTTTAATGTCGATGTCCGTGGTGATCGCTCGCTTACGTTGCAGTACGTTCCTCACAACCGCATCCCACTTGATGATAGTTACGAAGAAGTTCTAAAGCACGTGTATCGATTATGGGGCTTTGATGTCATTCTCCAAGAAGTGAAAGACACCGGTCACCGAGAGGTCTTAGCGACCTGCCCTAAACGGAACCAATACGACACTAACATTTAACTAATACCTCGATACAAGTAAAACAAAAAGGCTCCTAATTCAGGAGCCTTGTTTATTCTTAAATCTATATGAGCATTTGTTACGCTTGCTTTGCAACAATCGCGCGCACGGCTTCTAGATCTTCGGGCGTATCAACCCCTGCCGCTGGTGCTTCTTTCGCTACCGCCACATGAATTTTTTCACCGTACCAAAGCACTCGCAGTTGCTCAAGACACTCAATCTGCTCTAATGCACTTGGTGCCCAGTTGACATACGTATAAATGAAACCAGCTCGATAAGCATAAATACCAATATGACGCATTAATGGGTTGGCAATGGTTTTGTCTTGTTTAGCAAAGTTATCGCGATCCCAAGGGATGGTTGCTCGACTAAAGTACAACGCATAGCCTTGCTCATCGGCGACAACTTTAACAGCATTCGGGTTGAACACTTCCTCTTCCGAGTCTATTTCTACAGCTAACGTCGCCATCGGGGCTTCACACCCTGATAAGTTATCAGCAACCTGACGAATGATGGACGGCGGAATCAAAGGCTCATCCCCTTGCACATTAACAATAATGTGGTCTGACGGAATAGCCATCTTTTCAACAACTTCTGCAAGACGCTCCGTACCTGATTCGTGCTGGGGAGAGGTCATACAAACTTTACCACCAAATGACGAAACCGCTTTCGCAACACGCTCGTCATCAGTTGCAACGATGACATCTTCCGCACCCGCTTGTAGCGCTTGTTCATAAACCCACTGAACCATAGGCTTACCACCAATATCCGCTAGCGGTTTACCAGGCAAACGGCTCGATGCGTAGCGCGAAGGGATGACAACCGTAAAAGACATTAGCGTCCCTCATCCATGCTCATAGTGCGAGCTTCAGGCTCTAGCAGAACTGGAATACCCTCTTTGATCGGGTAAGCAAGGCGATCCAATTTGCAGATCAACTCTTGATTATCTTTATCGTACGTCAGCTTACCTTTGCAAACAGGGCAAGCTACAATCTCAAGTAGACGGTGATCCATAAGCCGCTTTAACCTCTTTTATTCTATTTAAAATTTGCTCTGCATCGTTTGATTCAAACTGGGCAGATACAGGCAGATACCACCAATTATCTTGCGCATAATGGCTGCACTTGACGGCATCTTTCTCGGTCATAATCACATTGGTCCCTTGTTGAGCCAATGCTTCTAATTCTTGTTGATCAAAGTCTTGATGGTCAGCAAAACCTTTTGTGACTTTAACATCTGCGTTCATCGAGTTTAGTGTATGAAAAAAACGCGGAGGATGACCAATGCCCGCAAATGCGACGAGGTCTTTCAACTCCGAGACATCCACATGTTGCTTAGTCTTAAGATTAATAGCTTTAGAGGGTGCTAAAGCCATTGCGATTTCGCCCGTATGCGCTTGACCGCCATTGGTGATGATAAAGTCGACTTCTTTAAGTCGCTCAATACCTTCACGTAAAGGACCTAATGGAATCAGGCTTTCATTCCCAAACCGGCGATTACCATCCACAATCACTAACTCAATATCACGGCCTAACGCATAATGTTGTAATCCATCATCCGTAATTATGATATCCACATCCAAATCTAGCAGTGCTTTCACTGCATTTGAACGCACAGGATCTACCGCAACAGGTGCTCCTGTACGGCGATGAATCAACTTAGGTTCATCGCCACAATGCTTCGCTGGCGTATCTTCTTTTAGCACTAACGGATAGGCAGGAGCCTTTGCCCCATAACCACGAGAAACAACCCCCGGCTTAAAGCCCATTTGCTGTAGTTGCTCAACAAGCCACACAACAACTGGTGTTTTACCATTGCCACCAGCAGTGATATTGCCAACCACAACAACAGGTATAGGCGCATTATAAGCTTGCTTGCGGCCAGTTTGGTATTGCTTTCGCTTTGACTTGCTTATCGCTCCAAATAATAAACTCAGTGGCCACAAAAGCGGCCACAAGAGATATTTTATTGGATGGTTTTCAAACCAGATTTTTTCAATCACCGCGCTTATTCACCAAACTGAATACGGTGCAATTGTGCATACGCACCATTTTTCTCAATAAGCTCAGCGTGGTTGCCACGTTCAATGATGGCACCATCATCAACCACAAGAATTTCATCGGCTTTCTCGATTGTGGATAAGCGGTGCGCTATTACAAGTACCGTTTTGTCTTTTTGCAGCTCATCAAGTGCAGCTTGAATAGCTCGCTCGGATTCGGTATCCAAAGCCGAAGTTGCCTCATCAAGAATCAGCACTGGAGCATCACGCAATAGAGCTCGCGCAATCGCAACACGTTGGCGTTGACCACCAGACAAGCTAGCACCATTTTCACCAATCATGGTATCCAGTCCATCATCCATTTTGCCGATGAACTCCATCGCATGCGCGAGTGTTGCCGCTTTCTCGATATCACTACGCTCATATTGGCCATCCGTTGCGTACGCAATATTGTTTGCTATCGTGTCATTAAACAAATGAACATTTTGCGATACTAGTGCAAATTGCTGGCGTAAATTCTTTAGCTCGTAATCACGAATATCATGCCCATCTAATGTGATAGATCCACTGTCAACATCATAGAAGCGGTTGAACAAGTTCGCGATGGTACTTTTACCTGAGCCAGAACGGCCAACTAGCGCCACCGTTTTTCCTCTTGGAATATCGAAGCTGACATTTTCCAATGCTGGTTTTTCTGCACCAGTGTAAGTAAAGCTTACGTTTTTAACTGAAACATCGCCATTTGCGCGTTCAACTGTCAACTTACCTTCGTTTTTCTCAGGCTCGAGGTCAATTAACGCGAAGAGCGTTTGGCTCGCGGCCATACCACGTTGGAACTGAGAAGTAACGTTAGTCAGCGCTTTAAGTGGGCGCATCAGACCAAACATTGCAGAGAAGACAACAGTAAATGTACCTGGAGTCAGTTGCTCTTTAATCGAATCAATACTTGCTAAATAAAGAACGGCAACAATTGCAAGTGATGCAATCATTTGGATGATAGGGTTAGCCGCCGCTTGAGCCGTCACCAACTTCATGCTTTGTTGACGCATTTGGTTGCTGACTTTTTCAAATCGTTTACGTTCGATGTCTTGGCCGCCATAGCTCAACACAACTTTATGGCCTTTCAGCATCTGCTCTGCTGATGCAGTTACGTTACCCATCATGGTCTGCATATTTTTGGATATTTTTCTAAAACGTTTAGAAACAACACCAATACCCCATGCCACAACGGGAGCAACAGCAAACAGCACTAGCGACAATTGCCAGCTGTTGTAAAACATCAAGACTAACAGACCAATGATACTTGCGCCTTCACGCACAATGCTCACCAACGCTTGGCTAGTTGCCGCTGATACTTGCTCTGAGTCGTAGGTTATACGCGACAATAAGTTGCCCGTCTTTTCCTTATCAAAGTATGACACTGGCATATGCATAAAGTGATTGAACACCATGCGACGGACTTGCATAACTACGTTGCCAGATACCCAACTCAAACAGTAGGTGGAGACAAATCCACTTATGCCACGGATAAACATCATGGCAAAAATAATCAATGGAAGCGTGCGTAAAAAATCAGACTCAGCGTTCCCAAAACCTTCATCGAGTAGCGGTTTTAGTAGGGAAATCATATAGGTATCTGATATAGCATTAATAACTAATGCAATGACTGCAACGACAAGACCTGACTTATAAAGGCGAATAAATTGCCATAGACGCTTAAACGTCTGCCAAGTCGTTTCATCAGTATTTATCGACATAGAAGTGCTTTATTTTCTTACATTAAGACTCTCATTCTACTCCCTTACGCAGCATCTGCCTATACCAAGGCTCAAATGTATCGCTACGTTTGGTTTCTGAGCGCCAATTATCACGGTGAATAAAGAAGCTTACCTGACCACCCTCACCAGTATCAAGCCAAGTAATACCAAACTTTCGGTATGAAGCAACGACATTTTCCGCTGGCATTCCCCATCGATTGTTTTTTGCTAAAGAAGCAACCGCCACACTCGGGCTCACCGCCTCAATAAATCGAGGATTCGATGAACTTTTACTCCCGTGGTGAGGGACTAGCATCACATCGCTTTGTAACTTTCCGGGTTCTCTAAGCAAAATCCACTCGCTAATGGCCTCAATATCACCAGTAAAAAGCATACTAAAGTTAGAAATAGGGTCAGTAAGTCGTAATACACAGGAGTGCGGATTATACGCACGTTGAACAAGTGCAGGAGGCCAGAGCACTTCCATCTTTAATCCTTGCCATTTCCATTGGTCGCCTCTAGTGCAAGGCTCATATCCGATAAAGAATTGACTACTAAGTTTACGCTGTGGAGAAAAGGCATCTTCAATGAAAAAGCGGCCGCCTGCGTGATCATTATCGGAATGGCTTAGAATCAGTGTATCTATGCTTTCAT
>NZ_JADDYG010000384.1:50690-65111 GCF_015163535.1 Vibrio sp. OPT46
TCTAGTGCAAGGCTCATATTCGATAAATAATTGACTACTAAGTTTACGTTGTGGAGAAAAGGCATCTTCAATGACAAAGCGGCCGCCTGCGTGATCATTATCGGAATGGCTTAGAATCAGTGTATCTATGCTTTCATAACCTCGTTGATGCAAAACCGGAGTGACGACCTGCTCTGCGATACTGCCGCTTTGCCATGCTTTACCAGTGTCATACAGCAACACCTTGTCGTCTTTTTCTACAACCACTGCAAGGCCATGACCTACATCTAATACATCGATACGCCAATGCGGTTCATACTCCGCTGCAAACTTGATACTAATAACGATGCCGAGTAACAAATACCACGCGTACTGAGACATGAACCGTTGAAATATTAAGCAAACCACTATAGCCATAACCAGCATTGTCATTTCCATGCTAATAGGTTGCCAAGAACCTATTGCGTACTGTATTGACGTGCTCAATGGCTGTAATGACCAGTCCACCAAATGCCACAGAGGCTTCGCTATCATTTCAAGAAACAAAGATGAGAACAGGGCTAGAAACATCAAGGGTACAACGATAAATCCGAACCAAGGAATAAATACCAAGTTGTAGGCTATTGAGGACAAACTAAAACCGGAGAAGAAATGGCCACTGACAGGTACGATTAAAGCGCTCAACATCAATTGAGTAAGCAATAACGCTTTTAACCTCGCTTTCCAACCTCCCCTTTG
Source organism: Vibrio sp. OPT46 (assembly GCF_015163535.1). Lineage (NCBI taxonomy): Bacteria > Pseudomonadati > Pseudomonadota > Gammaproteobacteria > Vibrionales > Vibrionaceae > Vibrio > Vibrio sp. OPT46. Next base: position 51,408 of record NZ_JADDYG010000384.1, read on the forward strand.
ATGTCGAATCAAATTAATTGCGAGCAATACCGCACAAACGGATAGGTATGATAACCAAAAGCTCATACTGTAGGATGCAAAAGGTTGGACAAGCAGTTGTAGAGATACTGCAAGCAAAAGAACTCGCCAAGAAGTCCAGTGCACCAGAGTATACTTCAGGAGAACGTAAACAACGCATACCGACACTGCTCGCGTAGTAGGCAGAGAGAAATCCGCTAACCAAGCGTAGGCAACAGCGAAGATCAGCCCATATAAGCTAGGCAACAACTGGTATTGGGGTAATAGATAACGAACGGTACCGCCCACGACTAGCCCAAAAGTAAACGCCATACCAATATGTAAACCAGAAATGGAGACCAAGTGCAGTAAACCACTGTCCCTGAGCGCTTGCCAATCCTCTTTAGACAGCCAAGAACGATCAGCAAAAACTAACGCATTTATTAACGAGAAATGATGAAGGGAAGACACATCATCAGCGACATCGGCAATAATGGATTGACGCAGAGATACATTAGAACGAACAATCCACTTAGCATCTTTGTTAACAACCGCTCGGGCGATAATATTTTTACTCATCGCGTGCTTTTCAGCATCAAAGCCAGCTTCGTTGCGTAGACCTGTAATCGGCTTTAACGAGATGGATGTCGTAAACTCACTGTTAACATCGAGTGGAAAAGGCGTAATAAGACGGATTTTAGGTTTAAGAAAAGGTAACAGAGTTTGAGAATTTACCGCTTCTATAGCGACAATACCTTCATAACCGTGACTTATTTGCGTAAAAGGGCTGTCAACTTTACCAATTATGGTAATATTCTCCCCTGCTTGAAAAAGGGCTTGTCTCTGAGACTCCAATACATTGCCGTGGACGATGACAACCATAAAGCCCGCAATTGCGCCTATGCTAATTAAGCCACGACGTAATTTGATTATTGAGCCAGTGGTTATTATTCCCAGCAGCAACCAACGCCAATCTGGTATTGTCGGCCACCAAGCTGACGAGATTACGCTCGCTACAAATAACGCCAAGGTCCAACTTTTTTCTGAGAGAGTCATGCTGTCCTATGCCTAGAAAGCTGATAAAACGCTTCATGCCAGATCATGAATTGATCAAACGCCAAAAAGCATTGAAGGTCTTCGGCAATGTGTTGTACAACCCGAACTTGTGGTGCTTAAACCGCCGCTCGGCATCAGGGGCTTTTGCTGTCGGGTTATTTATGGCTTTTGTTCCGCTGCCGAGCCAAATGATCATGGCCGCTGGCTTGGCCATTATGTTGGGTGTCAATCTGCCCCTCTCCGTCGCTTTGGTATGGATCAGCAACCCTATCACTATGCCTGTGCTATTTTACTTTGCGTACAAGCTAGGTGCTCTAGTGATGCGTCTTCCCCCGCAACCTTTTCACTTTGAACTATCGTGGGAATTCATCATGCAGCAAATGAGCACCATTGGACCTCCATTTCTATTGGGCTGCGCAATTTGTGGGGTTGTATCCGCGATTATTGGCTACTTCGGAATTCGAGGGCTTTGGCGCTACTCAGTGGTACGGAGCTGGCAAAAACGCAAAATAAGATAAGACCTTACTGCGTAAAAATCAGCATTTGAGCTATCAGTTGAGGGGCATCTAACAGTTAGAATGAAACGCGATGTTACTCAAGTCGGATAAATACAAAAAAGGACCGAATTCGGTCCTTTTTGTTTTTCGCATATTGTAAAACAATCAGCTATTTAGAACTCAGTACAGCCGCCGGATTCAACCTTGCGGCACGCGAAGCAGGATACCAAGTCGCAAGTAAACTAAGCACTATCGCCGTCACTGACACCAATGCGACATCTGGCCAGTGTAGTTGTGATGGTAAGAAGTCAACGAAGTAAATATCACCCGATAAAAACTGATGACCGATTAAGCTCTCTAGCCCTTTAATTAACGGAGTCAGGTTTAACGCTACTAAGACACCGATAACACTGCCGACGAGACTACCAAATACACCAGAGAATACACCTTGCCAAACAAAGATCCGTTTGATTAGGCTATCTTTTGCTCCCATTGTTCGCAAAATTGCAATTTCCGCCGCTCGGTCTTTCACTGCCATCATCAACGTAGACACAATATTAAAACATGCCACGCCAATCACCAGTACCATCACCAAGTACATAATGGTGCGCACGAGCTGAATATCGCGATACAAAAAACCAAACTTTTGCTGCCAGCTTTTCAAATACACGTAAACATCAACCATGCTACCAACCTCGCGAACAATAGAAGGCGCATTGAGAACATCGTCAGTTTTTAGTGAAATGCCAGTGACCCCTTCCCCTAATCTCGCGTATTGCTGAGCATCCGCTAATGGTACTAACGCTAGAGAGTGGTCGATTTGGCCATTCAATGTTAAGAACCCTGACACCTTCACGCGCACTCGCTTAGGAGCCTGCACTTTATTTGCGCCGCCTGTTTGCGGAATCATCAACGTAGCGTAATCCCCCACGGCGACATTTAGCTCGTTTGCTACACCTCGTCCTAAGATCACTTGCTGCTGACCGGCATAAAAGTTTTGCCAAGCTTCTTGGTCAATAAAATTCGATAAGCTCGACACCGCTTGCTCGAAAGTAGGCTCTACACCACGAACTTCTATCGCTTTTAGCTTACTGCCTTTTTCTGCCAAGCCCGTAAAACGAACGTACGGTGCTGCCGCAACAACATGTTCATGTTTTAGAGCTTGATTCATCGTTTTGGTGTAGTCATGAAGTGGTCCATTAACACCTTCTAACTCGCCGTGTGGGATCACAGACAACACACGCGATTGCAGCTCGCGCTCAAAGCCATTCATTGCAGACAAACCGATAATGATCACAGCAACGCCAACCGCAATACCAATAGTCGAAGAAAGCGATATGAAAGACACCATCTTGTTGCGCTTTTTCGCTCGACTGAAGCGACCACCAATCATCAAAGCTAAAGAGGTAAACAAAACTAGCCCTCCGCAGATGCTGTATCAGTCACAAAACGATCTACGAGCAAACCATCTTGCATGTGCATTTGACGATCCATTTTTGCTGCTAGCTCTTTGTCATGCGTGACAACCAAAAATGCAATGTTTGACTCTTTATTGAGCTCGCGCATCAAATCATAGATAGACAGTGCCGTATTGTGATCTAAGTTCCCCGTAGGTTCATCAGCCAAGACCAGATCAGGTTTATTCACCAATGCACGCGCAATCGCAACACGCTGACGCTCACCGCCCGATAACTCGGAGGGTCTATGTTGCATCCGATGACTCAAACCAACTTTATCTAACAGCGCTTTAGCCGCCTGTTTTGCATCCGCTACTTTAGCACCGCCAATCATCAGTGGCATCGCCACATTTTCAAGCGCAGTAAAGTCAGCCAACAAGTGATGAAACTGGTATACAAAACCAAGGTGCTTGTTGCGTAATGCCGCCTGTTTGTTCGAGCTCAAAGCTGATAGGTTTTGCCCTAGAAAATCAACTTCACCATGAGTTGCGTCATCTAACGCACCTAAAATATGCAATAAGGTACTTTTTCCCGAACCAGAAGAGCCAACAATAGAAACCAACTCCCCTTTGTCGATATCGAAACTTACGCCTTTCAACACTTCCGTATCTAACGAACCCTCTCGGTAGACTTTACGAATATCACGACATTCTAATAGCTTATTCATAGCGAAGTGCCTCAGCAGGTTTAACAGAAGATGCTCGATAAGAAGGATAAAGTGTAGCAGCAAGGCTAAGAGCAATCGCCAACACCACCACTAAAAGAATTTGCAGTGAATCAATCAAGATGGGTAGATGACCACCAAAGCTGAATAGCGCCACACCAGCAGATTCAAGAATCGCATTTAGATTAAGTGACAAGATCACGCCCGCAGCGCCACCAACAATCGCGCCAATTACACCACTGCTTGCACCTTGCACCATGAAAATGGTCATCACTTGAGATTGAGTCATGCCTTGAGTTTTCAATATTGCGACTTCTGATTGCTTCTCCATTACCACCATGATTAAAGCGGAGATAATATTGAATGCAGCGACACCCACAATTAGACCTAGCATAAGTCCCATCATGTTCTTTTCCATTTTCACCGCTTGGAAAAGCTCACCACGCTGTTCGCGCCAATCACTCCATTCCCATCCATCAGGCATGGGTTGGTCAGCAAAATCCGTCACCATAAATGGGTCAGAGAAAAAGACACGCCAACCAGAAACCGTGTCTTTAGGGAAACGCATCAGCTTAGATGCATCCGTCATGTTCACAATCATTAATTGACCATCAACGTCCGATCCCGTATTGAAAATGCCTGAGACAGTAAAGTTTCGCTGGCTAGGAATACGACCAAGTGGGGTAAACTGCGTCGCGTTGGTCACCATCAAGCGTACTTTATCCCCGATTGAGACCTTTAGTGAACGCGCCAAACTGTGACCCAAAAATACATTGTAGTCACCTGCATGAAGTGACGATAATCGTCCGGCAATCAAATGGTTGCTAATCGGATCGCCTTTCTTAGGTTCAATACCGATGAGGTAACCAGCCGTCAGCTGTGCAGAACTCTGAATAACAGCCTCTCCTCTAACGATAGGCTCCGGCTGAGATTCACTCGACATCGCTTGAACAAATGGAGGGGCAGACTCGGTCATAGGCGCTTTTCCATCGTGTTGCGAAACCACGGCATGAGGTAGCACACCTAAAATGCGTTCTTTTAACTGCGATTCAAACCCGTTCATCACAGAAAGAACCGTCACCAACGCCATTACACCGATCGTAATACCCGCCGTCGACATATAAGAAACAAATCGGCTGAACCTATCTCCAGAGCGTCCCCGAAGATACCTTAAGCCAATAAACAATGAGATAGGATGATACATATAAGACAAACCAACTGGTTGTTTTGATATAAAGCTTTAGCGGATTATCTTACCTTACTCTTCTCATTAAGAAGACAAGAGAATCGCTAAATTTGTCAACGACATGCAATAAGTCTGTATTTAGGGCAAAAAGTTCAAGGACAAATCGGCTAAACTTGATAACTTCATTCAGTTAGCGATAATCAGTGCCCTATTTCTCTTTGTTTGTTGAGTGAACAGGGAGCGCTCACTGGCAAAAGGATCGACTATATGACAGAGCAAGAATACTTTACCGTCCATCATAACCTCACCATCAACGTCGAAACGTTGAGTGCGGACTTTGCTTTGCCAGATGAAGAAACATTTGCCTCCGAAATTCCAGCACCATTTATTGTCGCCAGTGAATTTAGTCACTTAGATATGTTGGCAGACAACGCGCGTCTAGAGCTGAAAAACAAAGAGTTAAAGCATGTGATCAACTTGCTTGATACGCAAAACGCGAAACTTAACCTCTTGTTGAGCTTTATGCTTTCACAACAAGATGACGCCTCCATTCGCTATCAAACGACGCAGTTTGGTGCTAGTCAACTCAGTTTCCGCTCAGATACAGCGTTAACTACTCAACAACTCGTTCGTGTTAAACTGTTCCTCGATCACCCTGCTGCGGCGATTTACTGTTACGCTCAAGTAGAAGAATGTGATGCTTCAGAGCAAGATTTCATTATCACGCTTAGATACAAGATGCTCCGAGAATCTGATCAAGATTTACTGATAAAGGCGGCACTGTATCAACAACAAAAACTTTTACGTCAGCGCTCGATGGAGCGAGATAAAAAATAATTCCTATGACAAAAGCAACGATTCTTTCCGTCACCAACCCTTCAGAGCGTGGCGACAAAAAACAGCTAGGTAATTTGCCGGGCGCAGCTCTACCTCTAGCCATTGCAGAGCTAGCCAAACAGCATTCGAGTCACTCGCTACTCGTTGTGCCTGACCCGCAAATCGCTTTAAAGCTTCAGGCAGAGATTGAGCAATTCACCGACCAAACGGTAAGCCTGTTCCCCGACTGGGAAACGCTGCCTTACGATAACTTTTCTCCGCATCAAGAAATCATCTCTGAACGTATCGCACGCCTATACCAACTGCCAAGTCAACGTGATGGCATAACCATCGTCCCGGTCAGTACAGTATTGCAACGCCAATCGCCACGTGATTTTCTGTTGCAACACACTTTAATGGTGAAAACTGGTGATCGGCTCTCGCTAGAGAAGTTACGTGTACAACTTGAAAATTCAGGCTACCGCCATGTAGATCAAGTATTTGGACCAGGTGAATATGCAAGTCGTGGGTCTATTCTGGATCTCTTTCCTATGGGCAGCAATGACCCGTACCGCATCGACTTCTTTGATGATGAAATAGATACCATTCGCACGTTTGATCCAGAGAACCAACGCTCTATCGACGATATTCAGCAAATCCAATTGCTGCCTGCACATGAGTTCCCAACCACTAAAGAAGCGATTGAAGATTTCCGTACACGTTGGCGCACCCAGTTCGACGCACGCCGCGAGCCTGAATCAATCTACATGCAAGTGACCAAAGGCACGTGGCCCGCTGGTATTGAGTATTGGCAGCCGCTGTTTTTTGACCATACCGAGACTTTATTTGAATATTTGCCAGAAGACTCTCAAGTCATCACATATGGTGATATCGAATCTGCGGTCGATACTTTCTTAACCGATGTCGAATATCGATACGACCAGAAAAAAGTTGATCCGCTGCGTCCTCTTTTGACTCCTGAACAGCTTTGGTTGAAAAAAGACGAACTTTTCAGTCAACTAAAACAGCTCCCTATCGCTCAATTGAGCCTAGATAAAGTGGTTAAGCGTGCCGGTCGTCAAAACCTACCAGTACAATCGTTAGCCGAGCTTGGCGTTCAACAACAAAATAAAGAGCCGCTCTCGCGCCTTCGTCAGTTTAGTGAGCAATTCAGCGGCAAAATCGTTTTCTCGGTAGAGTCAGAAGGTCGTCGTGAAGCACTAACGGAGCTGTTGCAAGGCATCAAAGTTCGGCCAGTCGTACATGGCTCACTTTACCAAGCTCTAGACTCGGGTGATCGATTCAGCTTGGTCTTAGGCGCAGCAGAGCATGGTTTCATTCACGAAGATCTGAACTTCGCTCTGATCTGTGAAAGTGATCTACTCGGTGACCGTGTTATCCAGCGACGCCGCAAAGATAAAAAAGCCGTCAACAGTGACACCGTTATTCGCCACCTTGCCGAACTAAAACCCGGCCAACCTGTGGTTCATATTGATCACGGTATTGGCCGCTACATCGGTTTACAAACACTTGAAGCCGGTGGTATGAAAACGGAATACGTCACCCTTGAGTATCAAAACGATGCCAAGCTCTACGTGCCAGTTTCATCACTGAATCTTATCAGCCGTTATTCTGGCGGCGCTGAAGAGAGTGCGCCACTGCATAAATTAGGTGGTGAAGCGTGGGCAAAAGCACGTCGTAAAGCGGCAGAAAAAGTGCGTGACGTCGCGGCAGAATTGCTGGATGTGTATGCAAAACGAGAATTAAAACCGGGCTTCAAATTTGAGCTAGATCGTGGGCAATACGCAACATTTAAAGCAACATTCCCGTTTGAAGAAACAGATGACCAAGCGATGGCCATCAATGCCGTATTGTCAGACATGTGCCAGGCAAAAGCAATGGATCGCTTAGTATGTGGTGACGTGGGCTTTGGTAAAACGGAAGTCGCTATGCGCGCAGCATTTGTCGCAACGGATAACAGTAAACAGGTCGCCGTACTCGTACCAACAACCTTGCTTGCTCAGCAGCATTTCGAAAACTTCCGTGACCGTTTTGCCAACTTACCAATCCGAGTTGAAGTACTGTCTCGTTTTAAATCTGCCAAAGAACAAAAAGTCATTCTGCAAGACGTTGCCGATGGTAAAGTAGACATTGTCGTTGGTACGCATAAGCTGCTTTCGAGCGACATTAAATTCAAAGATTTAGGTTTGTTGATCGTTGATGAGGAACACCGCTTCGGGGTTCGTCAAAAAGAAAAAGTCAAAGCAATGCGTGCGGATGTGGACATTCTTACCCTCACCGCAACACCAATTCCACGCACACTGAATATGGCAATGAGTGGCATGCGAGACCTGTCGATCATCGCGACACCTCCTGCACGCCGTTTAGCCATTAAAACCTTTGTTCGACAAAAAGAAGAGCCAGTGGTCCGTGAAGCGGTACTGCGTGAAATTATGCGTGGTGGTCAGGTTTACTTCCTGCACAATCAGGTTGAAACCATTGAAAAAACGGCAGAAGACTTACAGAAACTCATCCCAGAGGCACGCATTACCGTGGCTCATGGTCAAATGCGCGAGCGCGAACTTGAGCGAATCATGAATGACTTCTACCATCAGCGCTTTAATGTGTTGGTGTGTACAACCATCATCGAAACCGGTATCGACGTACCAACGGCGAATACCATAATCATGGATCGTGCGGACAATCTTGGCTTGGCGCAGTTGCATCAATTGCGTGGCCGTGTTGGACGTTCGCACCATCAAGCCTATGCTTACTTATTAACGCCACATCCAAAAGCCATGACCAAAGATGCCATCAAGCGTCTTGATGCGATTGCTTCACTGGAAGACTTAGGTGCTGGCTTTACGTTAGCAACCCACGATTTAGAAATCCGTGGTGCTGGTGAGCTGCTTGGTGATGAGCAAAGTGGGCAAATTCAATCCGTTGGTTTTACACTTTATATGGAAATGCTGGAACAAGCAGTGCAAGCATTAAAAGAAGGCAAGGAGCCATCTTTGGATGAGCTGCTTCGTGAGCAAACTGAAGTGGAAATGCGAATCCCAGCGCTCTTACCAGATGATTACATTCCGGATGTAAACACACGACTGTCGATGTACAAACGCATTGCGAGTGTCACAAGCAGTGATGAACTATCAGAGCTAAAAGTGGAACTGATTGATCGCTTTGGTCTGCTTCCAGACGCAACAAAGAACTTACTTGCCGTCTCAGAATTGAAAATTTCGGCTGGTAGTTTAAAAGCGAAAAAGATAGAAGCCCATGATAAAGGTGGATTTATCGAGTTTTACCCTGATGCTGACATAAATCCAGCGTATTTAGTTAAACTGCTGCAATCACAGCCGCAAAAATTTGCAATGGAAGGTCCAACTAAGTTCAAGTTTAGCGTACCATTGGTGGACCGACGTAAACGCATTCAGTTTGTTCAAGACTTACTGAATGATTTTAAACAGAATTTATTACCAACGAGCTAATAGTCGAATGAGAATACTGATCCCGTTATTGCTTCTATGTGTCTCAATGCCCTCTTGGGCACAGCGCCAATTTGATATTGAAGTGATCATTTTCAAGCGAGCAGTCGACGCTGAAAGCACAACAGAATCTTGGCCGAATCAACTGCCAAAAATCGATATGGAAAATGTCGGTAGCCTAGAGAGTGAATCCTACCGCCGCTCTAAAGGCGTGACACTTTTGCCAAGTTCTTCTTTCCGTCTCAACGCGCAAGAAGCGGCACTAAATAATCATGCCGGCTTTAAAGTGCTTAAACACGTAGCCTGGCGTCAAGGTGACCGAGGTAAATCTAGCGCCCCAATTTTCCGCATCGTTGGCGGGCGAGATTTCTCTGATTCTTATCAAGCAGATGGCCGCCCACTCAATGGCAATCAAACATTTTCCAGCGACGGTTACAGTGAAGAGACGGTCAATGGTCCTTTATATGAACTAGATGGTCGATTCCAAATATACGTACAGCATTACCTCTTCGCCGAAACAACACTAGATCTGCGCGAACCAAGTGTTAGAGAGGTGCGTTTTGAACCAACCTCAACTGAGCAATTGGCGGATGACTTAGGTGAAGTAGATGGTAACGTCCAAGTCGGTAACTTGGCAGAAATATCGCCGACAGTAACCGAAGAGAAATTCCTGAAGAGTTATCGAATGGATCAAAAACGTCGTATGCGTAGCAGCGAGACTCATTACCTAGATAACCCGTTGATGGGTATGATCATTCAAGTTCGTCGGGTTCGATAAGCACGAGCGGTTCGACAAAGCGCAGCAAAGCTGCGCTTTGTTTTTATCTGCTATACCTCAGTTATTCCTAACCAACGCAGAGCAAGGAAAATAGCTGCGTTCAAGTATAAATAGACAGCTTTCAATTTACTTACACTCAACATGGAAGTCGTATTAGTTCATGAGTCCAGACTTTGAAATCATTGCGCCCCGCTTAGCGCTCAAGCTCATCCCTGCTGAAGAAGCACATTCACTACAACGATTACTTGCAGAATCCCCTTCGCTGCACCAATGGCTTGACTGGTGTGATAAAAACGTCACATTGAAAACCGCGCAGGACTTTCTGTTGGCAACCCGTCTTAACTGGGTCAAAACTGAGGCTTTTGGTTTCGGTATCTATGAGCGGCAAAGTAACACTTTGGTTGGAATGGCAGCGGTTAATGAGTTATATCATACGTTTAATATGGCGAGTATTGGTTACTGGGTTGCCGACCGCTATCAACGGCAAGGCTATGCCCAAGAAGCCGTTAAAGCCTTAGCAGAATTCTGCTTCGCAAAGCTAAGTTTAACTCGACTAGAGATTGTTTGTGACCCCGACAACGAAGCTAGCCAAGCCTTAATTGAGTCCGTCGGTGCACAAAAAGAAGCCATCGCCAGAAACCGGTTTATTTTTCAGGGTAAGCCTAAAGATGGCGTTGTGTTCTCACTTTTACCGACAGATCTAACATAAACAAAAAGCCACCGACTTGCGGTGGCTTCTGCATTTTTTAAGATACAACACATCCACATAGAGTGGATTTAAAACCTTAGTGCAGCTTAAGGTTTGGACGCAGCACGCGATTAATGCGACCGACGAGCATCATCAGACCGGTTTTGAATACACCGTGCAACGCCATTAGGTGCATGCGATACAACGAGATGTAAACGACACGAGCAATACGGCCTTCTACCATCATCGACCCTTTAGTTAGGTTCCCCATCAGACTACCAACGGTTGAAAAGCGACTTAGAGACACTAATGAACCGTGATCTTTATATACATAGTCTTTCAACTCGCGCCCGTTGATCTTCGCGACGATGTTACTAAATGCCTGGCTTGCCATTTGGTGTGCAGCTTGAGCGCGTGGCGGCACGAACGAACCGTCAGACTGGGTGCATTGTGCTAAGTCACCAATAACAAAGATGTCATCATCTCGTGTTGTCTGTAGTGTGTTTTTCACTACAAGCTGATTGATACGGTTCGTTTCTAAGCCAGCGATATCTTTAATAAAGTCTGGAGCTTTGATACCCGCAGCCCAAACCATGATTTGAGCTGGGATCTTCTCACCATCTTTTGTAGTAAGGCCATCTTTTTCAGCTTTAGTCACCATAGTGGCGGTGCGCACGTTTACGCCCAACTTCACCAACTCTTGATGAGCAGCAGAAGAAATACGTGGAGGTAACGCTGGTAAAATACGCTCACCTGCTTCAATCAGATTGACGTTCAACTTGCTAGAATCAAGATCACCGAAGCCATAAGTGCGCAGCTCTTTAACAGCATTATGTAACTCAGCTGATAGTTCAACGCCAGTTGCACCAGCACCAACAATCGCAATATCGACCGTACCGTTACCGTTTTTCGCGTGCAGCTTTAGGAACTCGTTGTTCATTTCTGTACGGAAACGGTGTGCTTGCTCAGGGCTGTCTAGGAAAATACAGTTTTCACGAACGCCAGGCGTGTTGAAGTCGTTTGATGTCGAGCCAATCGCCATCACTAGAATGTCGTATTCTAGCTCACGGCTTGGCATAAGAAGTTCACCGTGTTCGTCTTTAAGCTCACTTAAGATGATCACTTTACGTTCACGGTCGATGTCTTGAAGGCTACCCATTTGGAAGTCGAAGCTGTGGTTTTTTGCATGAGCTCGATAGCTCAGTGCATCTACTCCTTCGTCCAAAGAACCTGTAGCAACCTCATGCAATAATGGCTTCCACAAGTGGCTCGCTTTTCGATCGACTAGCGTAATTTGCGCACGGTTTTTGCGACCTAGAGTTCGACCAAGCTTAGTTGCCAACTCAAGACCACCTGCACCGCCGCCTACAACGATAATGCGTGTCACAATGATTTTCCTCTACAAAAATGAATATATGGGGTTCAGCTCGATGCATGACTCACAAACATTTGTGGCATCCATCCAACCGATGAATTCTTGGTTCTTAGAGGTGTCTCAATTACTTGGATTAAAAAACTGCCACTCACCTTGATTCTTTATCTATCAATGACTTGTCAGGGTTTGGCATGTTTATCTGGTACGCGTACGACGCCAGAATTTTTTGGGCAAGTTTATTACTCGCTCTCAATTTTTTTTGATATTTATCAAATTATTTTAGTCCGGTTCATTATATAGAGACCAACTTTGAAGGCAACCAAAATCCGTGTAACGAGTACGGATTGACTACTTTTCGACTACTCTACAACAAGGTGTTCGTGCTACATAGGAGGGAAGTAAGAAAACGGTAAGGAGAACACAATATTCAAAGCGTTAAACCAAGAAAATGTGCCTTTCAAAGAGACAGTGGCTCGGCATACTCAAGAGAAGGAATCGCAGCAAAGCAGCCGATAAAAACGCCGCTTTACTGTCTACACTCAACATTAATAAGTATTTTTAAATGCCTTTATCGCTTGTAAATGATGAGAGATTTTTTTGAACTTATGAGACTGAGTTTCATCCCAAATGATTTGATAGTGTTTTTCTAGCTCAGCTGCCGTTTTCGAATTGTCATGCACTTCATCATCTTTAGAGAGAATCACTAAGCAGTGAGCTTGATTTTTCGCTCGGAACTGATCAACACATTTTGTTGCGATATCTTCGTACTCTTCTGGACGATCGATTCGACCAGCCATCGTTTTTTCTGGGTGCAAGTTCGGGTTGAACATCACTTGCTTGATACCGCATAGAAAACCAATTCGCTCAGACCAGTAACCACCTAAACCAACCCCGCAGATTAACGGGTTTGGGTCATCAGATTGATCGATAACTTTAGACACTTCTTTTAACAAGTGTTGCATGTCGTGCTTTGGGTGAAGGGTGCTGTAATTGATAAAACGAACGTCGTCGTCGATAAATTGCAGTTGAAGAACTTTTTCGTGGTTACCCGGGCTTGTACTGTCAAAGCCGTGTAAGTAAATAATCATGTGTACCTCTCCCTGTGTGTATCTGGTACTTTTATTAAAACTACCACTATTTCCTTACTGTTAAAGGGGAAAATATCACGAGTTCTCAAAACAGTGATCTTCCATACACAATGAGCCTTTCAACTCATACGCACTGTTTAAGTATTGTTCAGTTCCCCACAATTTATAGGCAAGTAGATACCAGAGCATCGCCATCACCAAGGTTCTTGGTTGCCAAGCGTGTACACCTCTCAGCCAAAGAGACACATCTTCGATACCTCGAATTTGGCAATACTGCTTTACCGCTTCTTCCACAGGCGCATTCGCGACCTGAATAGTTAAGGTCAAATCAAGCCTAGGGTCAGCAATCCCGGCATACTCCCAATCAATGACTTTCACCCCACTCTCCCCTCGCACTAGGTTGTAACACCCCAAATCGAAGTGACATAGGGCAAGCGGAACAGGTGCAACGTTCGGTTCCGTGCGCCACTTCATGTACAAAGCCTCAAACTCCGTACCCACATACTGACCATCAAGCTCAAGCCAATAATGATCGATGCGAGAAATATATGAAAATGGAACCAAAGGAATTGCGCTTATCGGATATTGATGAATCTTCGCCGCAATGGATAATAAAT
>NZ_JADDYG010000385.1:0-385 GCF_015163535.1 Vibrio sp. OPT46
TCGATGGCAGAGAGTATACAAACATTGCGATGAAAAAAGTATGAAATAGTGCTGTAACTACTTGGTTTTATATCCAATCTATTGCCTATCTTTATTACTCGCCAAGAGACAATGCCGCCGTAACGAGCTTTTAATGCTTGGTTTACATTTTTGAGATGATTAACTCTACTATCAATTATCAATCTTGGTTGCATTGTGCAATTGCAATTTGCATTATAAAATTGCATTTTGATAATTTGCGCGTGAATAAATCCAGCTTATATGAGATCTTGTGCCCAAAAATAAGCCTTTGCATTTTGGCATGATTAATGCATAATACTGCTCGACCCTTCTTAAGCCGAGGGTCACCTAGCCAACTGACGTTGTTAGTGAATACAATTTGTTC
>NZ_JADDYG010000038.1:0-1401 GCF_015163535.1 Vibrio sp. OPT46
CTTGAACTCACCGTGAACTAAGCGCCTTTGTGCATATGAGTAAATTAGATCCTTTTCTGCACGAGTGGTGGCCACATAGAATAGCCTAAGCTCTTCATGAACATTGTCTTTCTCATTACCTTTGAAGTGTGCTTCTTCTTCGCAGCCAATGACATATACACGCTTAAACTCTAAGCCCTTACTAGCGTGTTCTGTCATTAACTGAACCGCACTAGCCCCTTGCTCACCAGAATCCACCAGCATGTTAAGTTCTTTGATACAATCATGTAAGTGTCCATGAACCTCAGTGAAAGCAAAAAGGCGCTTTGTTAAGGTAATGACGTTTTGCTCTCTTTTATTAACTTCTGAGATTACTTCTGCTGTCATCTCTTGAGTTTTATACTTCTTCTTAGCGTTATCTATAATTTTGGGTTTGAACAGCTCGACCCAGATTTGATGCAAACCTTCCTCTAAGCCAGAAAGTACTTCTCCCCACTTATTTCTCAGTTCAGAATCACTAAGTTCATAGTTATTTATTTTTGCTAAGTCAGTGATTGAACCGCATTCGAACAATGCTTCTTTGATAATTGAGTGGCACTCCAACAAAGAGGCAAATCCAAGCTTTCTATCTTGAGATTTTACAGTTCCATACGTGGTCATGTACTTACAGTATTCAATAACTGTTAGGTTTTTATCAATGAGCTTTTGGCGCATAGTTACGCCCTTAGTTTTAAGACTTGCTGCATCAATGACACGTGAAGCAGCCATAACATCCTTCTCATTAGCACAGAAACGTAGGAATGCACTCCAGTCCTTTACTTCTTTACTATCAAAGAAATCCTTGTCGCCAACAACTCGGTATTCTACCCCATGCTCAATAAGTTGAGCTTCAATTGGGTCTTTGATTACTTTTGAACGATACAGAATGGCAATTTCTTCTGGTTTTAATTCACCAGATTCGATAGCCTGTTTAATCTCATTGGCTGTCGTAATTGCCTCGTCCTTGTCATTGGCAAATTGTCGGGCAATTGGCTTATCACCCTGAATATTTGCCATTGCTATCATATGTCCGTCTGTAACCTTTTGGTCTTCATGCATTAAGTCAGCAATAGCATTGGCCACATTTACAACTTGTTCAGTTGATCGAAAGTTCTCTCCCATTTGAACAATCTTCATGTCTCCGAATTCTTTTTGAGCATTTAGTAACTGACCGACATCTGCAGCCCTGAAAGCATAAATACTTTGTTTTTCATCACCAACCATAGTTAGGTTATTGCCTTGACCAACAATAAGTTTTAACAATAAGCCTTGGACTGGGTTAGCATCCTGATGCTCATCGGCAAGTACTGCTTTAAACTGGTTTTGCAACCAGGTTCTAAAACCTACATCATGTGTGAGAATTTTTACCGCATGGACGAGAAT
>NZ_JADDYG010000386.1:0-308 GCF_015163535.1 Vibrio sp. OPT46
TTCTAAAAACTTCCTGGTTGTGGTGATAGAGGAACCGCGCAGTTATGGTCCTATGTTTTCCCTCTTCAATGAAGTAAGCATCCTCAACTTTTGTAAAAGAAATACCTGGTTTTACATGATGATCTAAATAGTAATTTGGATTTTCTGTGAGTTCCATTAGGGCTCGCTCTATACGTTTTAAGTGACGGCCACCTAAACAGTCCCCCCACTTCATCGCATCATAGCCTTGGCTATGACCAACAACGCGCTCTAAAGGAATACTGCCGAATCTCTTCTCAATATGTGGAAATAGATAAATTCCTCTATCC
>NZ_JADDYG010000387.1:0-228 GCF_015163535.1 Vibrio sp. OPT46
TGTATGTGAATAAATCGACTCTATCTATACGATCACTGGACTTCCAAAAAGCGGGACTTCAGGTAGTAGAGATGACATTTTGCTTGATATGCTCATTAGCCCACCAGCGAATCGGTGGCTAAAACCTTTAAAAACTAACGAGGAACTGAGTATGGCAATCAAAACAAATATACTGGAGCTAAATGGACTAAATCCGGCTTATTTCACCAATACGGAATTACTCCCTCT
>NZ_JADDYG010000388.1:0-255 GCF_015163535.1 Vibrio sp. OPT46
TTTTTTCCTATTGGTTAATTATTTTCCTATAGGAGATTTTCTCTCATCTCGCTGCGTGTTTATTAACGGAAAGGGCTATAAGTGATTGTAATCATTCGTTGTGTGAATATTTGTTCTGCATAGGAATGTAAATATAGTCATTTTTTCTAAAACAATGTCGTTAACAAAAATGTAAATTATCACTTTATTTTGTAACTTCGGTGTGTATGATTTGCGACTAATGCTTTAAAAGTAAGCATATATAACTACAAAAAT
>NZ_JADDYG010000389.1:0-1462 GCF_015163535.1 Vibrio sp. OPT46
TCACCAATAGACATAAGGTCGACTGCATTCATCTTATGAACGACATGCCCATCAACTACCGCTCCACAACGTGCCGAATGCCCTGACCAACAACGACCTTTAAATACACTTTGTCGTTCATATGCTTTGCGGAACAATCTAAGTACGGATACACCATTCATAGGTTTTAATGGGTCCTTAATCTGTCCATTTTTCAGAATCCAACCAAAAATATAATATTCCTGATCTTCGACTGGACTTGAAGGGGTTACATGGTTGTAAAGCTCTACTCCTTTTTCTACAAGTTCAATATATTTCTTCACGATCCCTGCATACCTGCCAATGATAGACTTTTTGGGTGGCGCCGCAGATGTCTTAGATTTTGTCCTCACTATAGTGACAGTGTCACCAGAAATGATGACGTTTTTACGTTTTAAAGTAAAGATCTCTTCTTCTCGAAGAGCAGTAGAGTATGCAATGGTCATGTATGCTAGGTCTTTGAAAAGCTTTGGCCCAGCTTGTTCAAGTGTACCAACTATTTCGATCTGTCTGTTCAAATCGCTTGCTCTGAATGGTGAAGCAACTTTTTGCTCTACCTTTGATAAATCAGATTCTGCCATATCCTTTTTTACACCCCTGAAAAAGTCTTTTATAAGCTTGTCTTCAGTAACGTTGGCGAATCCTAGTTGATTCAAAAATATGGCTATGAGGTTCTTTCGGCTCATTAGTGTCGCATAAGACACTTTCTGTTCATTTTTTAGGTGTAGTATCCAGTAGTAAAACATTCTTGGATGTATAGGAAATGCGTAGGCTAATTCAATATACTCAGTAAATCTTATCCAAGAGCGAACAGCGGAAAACATGTTTTTTTGTGTTGCCTTCGAAAAACCACCACGTGTAGCCTCGAATATGGCCATGTTATCTAGAATTGTCTTTAGGTTTGGGTGATCAGGGTCAATTGCACCGTCAAGTTCAGGCAAAGGGATTTTAAATCGTGAAAGATTTTCTTTTTCTTTGTTATTGCCTAGTTCTAATGCCTTAATCTTTTCCAATCCGGATGCAGGAATTGGAAAATTTTGCTTAGTAATCTCCACGTTCACCTCCAAAAATAAAGTGTTACGCTGTCACCTGTAACGCTAACCTTAACGACCAAAAAATGTAATATAACTCAAATTATACTACACTTTATAATCATGTCTATTTATACAGTGCTATTTGTTTGTTGAGTTTATATGAATTATTCGAAGATTAGCTTAACGAAAACAAAGCGAGGTACTAAAGTAAAACCCACATAATAACCTATGGTTCTACATAGTCTGCTAGACTGCGTAAGGGAATATTACTTGAATATAGATAAAAAAAAGGCAACATTTAAAGTTGCCTTGTGCTGTTAGGTTTGAAATCAGTTGCTTACTGAAGTCAATTGACCATTGGATAAGTCTTCCAGTGGTGGATAATCAGGGAGTCCATAGTCAGATCGTAA
>NZ_JADDYG010000390.1:0-2727 GCF_015163535.1 Vibrio sp. OPT46
CCCCCTACTCGCTAGTTTCATGTTCAATTTGGATAGGTCTAACGAGTTGCCCAAGTGCATGAGGTTCGCTTTGTCTATAAATAGATTGTTTATACGTGAATTTTTTTAGTGCGCCTGACTCTGTGGCCGAATAAACCCATCCGAACACCATAAAGCCATTTTGTGCTGCAATCAGTGCAGTATTGGCAATGAATTCGCTAGAGATTTCTCCAATTATTAGGAACTGCATACCTGAAGAAGCGTACTGTGAGAGTAAACTATTGATATCACCTGAGAGGTTTGTGTGAACAAGATCTGTTAAGTAGATAGGAAATGAATCTTCATACGCTAGAAATGTATCTCCATTTTCTTCATTCAAATGCTCTCGTACGCTATTGATCATTCCACCAAGTGGATCTTGTTTAATACTCCCGAAGCTTAACTGAACAATTCCCTCTTGAATTTCAGGAGTGCTTATCTGATTTGTCTCTATCTCAAACTCTGATGTGTACATCATGTCCAAAATTAGGGTATAGCCGCCAGGGATAGGGATTGAGTTTATTTTAATGCCGCATTCAAAGCTTTCATCAGTATGTTCTGATGTAAGCATTTCTATAACCGTGAAACCTGAATACGGGGTTTCATTTAAAGCTTTGGTAGGTATGCCGGATTCTTGCAAAAATAGCTTTAACCCCTGATACATACCTAGAGAAGTCCAATCAAAAGATTCAGTAACCATTTGATTTAGACAGACGACTCTATTGATAGAGTTATCTATAATATTGAAGTGGATCTTGTGTATCAGGTGCTTTTCCGCAAAAGAAAGAAATTCAATACACCCTTCGGCCTGATGTGGTAATTGGTCTTCATATAGCTTTTCATTAACTTTCGAGAATACACTGGAGTCTATCCTAGAAAGGTTACGAACAATCTCACTTTCAGGTGCTATGGCTATATAGTAGTTATTTGCCATGACTTGTTCTTGTATGGCGATCCCTGTACCGGGAGCCGATGATTCGGTGTCTGTTGTAGGTAATAAGCCAGCGCAATCAAGCCAAAAAACGATTTCGTTAGAGTGGTTTTTGCTACTAATATCGAGCTGTAGTTGATAGTAATCATTTTCGCTAGGCAAAAATATTATGGGTTTATTGTTTAGGTTTAGAACAATTGATTTACCATCAGTGCAATAGTCATAGAGGTCCTTATACTTGTAGGCTTCTTTGTTTATTTCTAGTTGATACAAGCCATTGAAGTAAGGTACTCCTGATTTCAAGATAGATAACTTTTCTTTACTCATATTTAGGTGAGGAAACTGAATGCATAGTTCTTCAAGCGTCATATTGTTAAGCAAACCTAAGTCAACGCTATCTTCAATGTATTGATCTAGTAAACCAATGTGCTTTGCGATTCCGAAGTGCGAAAGCTTGCTGGTCTCTTGATGGAATCCTAGAAGAAATTTAAAGTTTGTTGGTACGTTTTCACTTTCCATTAACTCAATAAAATTGCTCATCGTTAACCTCTTCCTAACCCAAGCATGTTGATGGTTGTGTTAATTGTATTTGTAATGTTTTCAACAGTTTTGTGCATGTTTTCCGCAGCTTTCTGGACAATCTTGCTAGTCTGCATACCTACTTCCTGAACGTTTTCTCCAGAAAGTAATTTAGTTGCAGTTTCAAGTGATTTTTTACATTGGGATAGCTTGTCTTGGCCTACGGCTTTGCCTAGTTGGTCAATCGCATTAGGACCAAGGTTGTCCAATCCCTTTTGAACTTTTGAAACACTTTTATTTAGGTCACTAGCTATCTTCTCGAAGTTTTTCTCAGCTTTTTTAAGTGTTGAAGCTGGTGCTCCTTCTGCAATCAGTCCTTTTAGGTCCAGGTAGGACTGTTGAAGATCTCTTGACCTATCAATGACACTGTTGATTTGTTTCAACCCTGGCTGTTCTCCTTTTAATTTGTTGTAGGAGTTTGTTAAGAAAGAAGGCCCACCTTGAGCTTTGGAGCCGTTATGGTTGAGGTTAAATAGGCCATAAGAGTTCCTATTTGTATTTATGTTTTGGTTGTACTGGTCGACCTTCTTGTTTTCTTTATTTTGTACACTATCCTGCTCCCTTCCGTTTTCCTTACTTGGTGGGGTAGTTTTTTTTCTATTATTTGGTTTCTCTTCATCCTGTTTAGGAACGTTTTCATTCTCAACATTACGTTCAATAGTTGCTGGTTGGTCTGGGGATGCAGTTTTTTGTTCTGGGGGTTCTTCTTTTGTTTTTATATGCTTTTCCTCAGCAGGTTCAGTATGCTTCAATACATGCTCTTCAGTTGAAGGTGATCCTTTTCCTACGGAGTGCTCAATAGCTGAATTTTTTAAGCTCGCAGCTACATTTGTAATACCACCAGCATCGATACCAGTACTTTCAATGTTAACGGTAGGTGAAAATGAATACCGTTTTATTGGTGTGTCAGGTGTTATTTCTGATATTGGAGTGAAGTTGATAGTTTCTGGTAAATTGGGAGCTACAGAAGAAGTGCTTAAGCTCTGTCCTTGGCTTGCGAATTCAAAGTCAGGTGTTTCAAGCCTAATAGACTCTAGCGGGATGCTGTTAATAAGGTCTGTTATTGAGTGTTTGTTATAGTCCATTTTCTGCTAACTCCGCTAAAATTTGAGTCTTAAGAGCAAGGTTGGCTTCTCTTGTAAGTAGTGATTCGTAGTAGGCCAAAAGGTATCTTGCTAATCGTGCTGATTGAATTGCAT
>NZ_JADDYG010000391.1:0-667 GCF_015163535.1 Vibrio sp. OPT46
CACGAAGGTTTTGATGTTGTGTTTCGTATCGGACCAATCCGAGAGTCCAACATGATAGTACGTAAGTTGGCAAGCAATAATATGGCACTGGTTGCATCAAAGAGTTTTATTGACAAGTATGGAACTCCGAGCTCTCCAGAAGAGCTTATAAAAATGCCAGCAGTAATATACTCTAATGCTAACTTTAAGGCGGATAAGCTACGTATAGCGCCAAGCCAGTCATCAAGCGACGTTAGAACGTATAATATCAACGGGCAGTACTTCGTGAATGAAACTGAGTTAATGCTGGATGCCGTAAAATCTGATCTAGGGTATGCTTTAATAGGGCAGTTCTTTCTTCAGGAGAGTTTGAGTAAACAAGATCTTGTACAGTTGCTTCCTGATTATAATCTTCCCGCAATAGGGGAAATATATGCAATGTATACTCACCGAAATCAACAACCATTAGCCAAACTGTTCATTGATACTGTTCAAAAAATAATAGGAACGCCTCCTGTTTGGATGGATTATCTCGACTAATATGAGTACTAGGACATAATGTTTTAGATTGAGGGCTTGTTTATATTTATCCATAGAATATGGTTGAATTTGCACTTTAAAAATAATTGCCACTGTTCATAATTTCACTCGATTCAAACAACACAAGTAGTGGTAATTAAATGAAAAT
>NZ_JADDYG010000392.1:0-619 GCF_015163535.1 Vibrio sp. OPT46
GCATTAGGGTCAATATAATGTGCTGGTGTAAAAACATCTTTAACTTCTTCGCCCAAGAGATCGATGTCAGGGTGAAGCACTCTATGATTATCTGCATGTGCATAGTGAAGTCTTGGATTTGTTTCAAGATTATAGAAAGAGAGTCTTGTTGTTCCCTTAGTAATTTTACCTGATCTAATTTTTGCTACACGTTTTGTGAAATCTAATGAAGGTTTAACTTTTCTAGCCTTTTCCTGGTATTGGATATCAGTAACATGCGATAGATAGGGTATAGAAAGCTTGGTGTTTATCTCTCCACCGCCAAACATAGAACTAAAGGATGCATAAATCACCTTCGTAGCTTCTTGGATAGAACTAAAGTCAATGCTACTAACTTGCTCATCAATTTCGATATACCAATTTAGTGCTTTTTTGTTTGCATAACCCTTAAGTAGACTAGTTTTAAAGTACTCTGAAAATGCACTAGAAGCTTTACGTCCGTTACACTCCAACTTGATTACCTTATCAGAGTTACTTGAAAGCAAATCAAAGAGTTCAACTCTCTCAGCATTGACCATCACTGAAATCCTTCCTAAGAGATCACAATGTTTAGATCGAGAAGTGTCCTGGCTGATTGGTT
>NZ_JADDYG010000393.1:0-846 GCF_015163535.1 Vibrio sp. OPT46
CCTTTTCGAGCTTTAACCTTAGTTTTTTGGTTTTTTCGGAAGGCTTCTCTTTTAAGCATTGCTCAACCGTCTTTTCAGACAAGTACATGACAGTATAGTATTGAGTTTCCGGTGATAAACTATGTATCCAATGATCTTTAGAAATAACAAAGTCCCGCTCATTTACACAATCAAAAGCAAATGCATTTGAAAAGGTAATGAGGGTAAATACAAAGAGTAACGCTGATTTATAAGCTTTCATATACACACTGCCAAAATTTAAGTTCTTTCCCTGTTTTACTCGTAAAGTGCATCAAAGCTTCATTCTTTATGATTTTTCGAGTAATTACAGGTATTGATGTTGCACCACGAGCGAAGGTTTCCCAATCTGCTGTTGATATATTGTATGTGGCTGTAGCAAATGTGTTTTTGAAGAAAATTTGGTAAATCGCGGATGATCCATAAAGCGCAGAAAGTAGCTTCATGTTTGTAACTCGTTTGTTGATTTCACGGATGCTGTCATGAGAGCTTTCAGATAATACAAGTCCTTGAATCATGCATTTTTTTACTGCCATGTTCTCTGCCTTAGTTAGGTGTTTTGATGCATAATATTTGCTTCTGTTTAGTGGGTACGTTTTGTGAGTTTAAAATGTGACGTATAGCTCAATAAAAGGTTTTTTCATTCTTTCCTAAGATTAGAACAAACATAACAAAGCATTTAAGAGTGATTCCCAACGCTTGGCATTTTTCGTTCCATCGTTGGGTTTCGTGTTTACGGTGGTATGGCTAGGTTTTGTGGTAGCGTTGTTCACACCTTAATGCGGCGTTAGCACTGAGTTGGCATCAGAGACCAAAAGTCTGGTGCTT
>NZ_JADDYG010000394.1:0-650 GCF_015163535.1 Vibrio sp. OPT46
ATAACGCCTTGTTAAGGTGTGAGGCACGCAATACCTAAGCTTCCGCATACCATCTTAACCACTAGAACTAACGCATAGTAAAAATGCTACGCGTGCCGAATCACTCTTGAACAATTTGTTATGTAGCCGACTTTCAGGTTAGTGCTTTCTGTCCAATTTGGAGCTTGGGCTCAATACCAGCTTTGCGATACAAAGCTAGAGCTGATTCATTGAAAGAATATACTTCTAACCACAGCTCTTCTCCGCCGTTAGAAATAGCTCTTTCCTCAAATGCCTCTATTAGCGCCACTCCAACACCTTGACTCCTAAAGCATGAATCCACAACAATCTGTTCAACGTTTACGATCTTTCGCTCTTTGAGAGTCCAAGACTTACGAACCCATAACTCACCAAAAACAAAACCTACTAACTGCCCTTTGCTTTCGGCTACCAGAAAAATCGAGCTTTCACTTTTGATTATCTTGTGTAGGTCTATTTTTTGTTCAATTTCTTCCGGTGATAAAAAGTCATCAGGTAAATTTGCTTGATGATACTCATTAAGCTGAAACTGTAGTTTCTTGATAACACTGATATCTTCAATGCGAGCTTGCCGAATATTTAACATATATAAATCCTTTTAACTTACCGTCCTCTCGCGGCTACATAACGCC
>NZ_JADDYG010000395.1:0-758 GCF_015163535.1 Vibrio sp. OPT46
TTGCCAGTAGAACGTTACGTTCCACCATCAGAGTTTGACGAGCTAAAAGAAGTTGCACTAGAACTTGGCTTCACGCATGCAGCGTGTGGTCCATTTGTTCGCTCTTCTTACCATGCCGATATGCAAGCTCAAGGTATCGAGATTAAATAAGCTCTCGCTTGTTTTGAAAAGCTTGTTTTGAAGAGAAAAGGTTGGCTCAGTGCCAACCTTTTTTGTATCTGACAAATGATGATAAAAAGCCATTCTACCACTGTCATTCTGAACAGCGAGGAACGAGCGTGATTCAGAATCAGTTTTCAGAGTACTGATGATTTTTAGAGAAACTCTGAGTAAAAGAGTGCGCCTCAACAAGATTCCTGATCTCGCCTAGGCTCATCGGAATGACGTGGTTTGGATATATTGAAAAGGGACAGTGTTGGTAGCCATCCCCTTATCACACACTCTCGCTATATCTCATTCCAAACGCCAGACAAACAAAAAGGCCCTCAAATGAGGACCTTTAGTATATCAATGTTCAAAATAGATGAGTCGAGTTCTAGAAGAACACACGGAGTTTGCGCGAGCAAATGAGTATGTTCGACACCGAAATCGACTCACTCTATGAAAAGCAGTTAGGCGTAAACTGGTAGACGCTTACAAATTTCTAGCACTTTCTGTTTTGTCGCTTCGATAACTTCTTCGTTGCCGATGTTATCTAGAACGTCACACATCCAGTTTGCTAGCTCTTTTGCATCTTCTTCAGTGAAGCCACGGCGAGT
>NZ_JADDYG010000039.1:0-13177 GCF_015163535.1 Vibrio sp. OPT46
TGTCGGCTCAATGAATACTGAACATTACATAAGTAATGTTTGAATTGACTGTGCTGAATCTTTCGATTCAATGGTCACTTCGTATCATTGAAACCTAATTTGAAGCCGAAGCTTCTAATTGGATTATCATCAACGAGTGCCCACACAGATTGATAGGTTCTTATTTTTAAAGAGCTTTTCTAACATTTTCAGCAACTTAGTTACTCGTTGTTAGGGGTGCGTATCTTACTTCACACCGTGAGAGAGTCAAGCATTTTTTTCAAATTCTTTTTTCTCTCTTCCCGACTCGCTGTGTGACTTTCGTCTCACTCCGTGTCGGTGGATGCGCAGTATAGGGGGTTGAGAAATTAGCACAAGCGTTTTTTGCAAAAAAACTTTCAACCGCACAAATAACGAGCATTCTGCATAAATACTCAACGATCTTGTCTAATATTTCGGGTTTCAGAGGATCTTTTCATGATGAAACACCTGACTTCTGCATTAAAAGATCGCCGATTTCTTTGTGATTTTGATTGCTGATCTTATCTCTCTTGATTCTTTTTTCTTTTTCTATCTATATAAAGACGAAAAAAAGAGCAGAACGATAACGAACTGCTCTTTGGTCTTTGCTTTTTACTTGGGGTACTTCAGGTGAAGTCTTGGAAATTACTTCTTCTATATAGAAGAAAAGATCAGAGCATCCTTGCCCTTCTCTTTTACGACAGATTAGCTAGGGGTATATCTAAATGTCGTGGTTGTTCGATGACACATTGAGCTCGTAAGAGTGGAGCATGCTTGCATTCCCAATGGCGTCATCTTCGAGAGGAACTTAGTTCTTCAATACTTTTACGGTGTAGCTACCATCTTTTTGTTGGTACAGGCCGTGGATGTCGGTTTCGAAACCTGGGTAATGCGCACCGATCTCACAAAGCATCTCTAGGAAGTCCAGCACTGGGCGAGACTCTTGAGTCACCATTTCACCAGGAAGTACTAGTGGCACACCTGGAGGGTAAGGAAGGATCATGTTCGCACTTACGCGGCCAACCATTTCTTCCAGTTTGATTTCTTCTACGTTACCGCGAAGCTCTTCTTGCCATGCTGCGTGTGGTGTTACTTTCATTTCTGGAAGTACATCGAACGCTTTGTACATTAGTTCTGGTAGGTTGTATTTCTTAGTTAGGTCATGAATTGCTTGTGCCAATTCTTGAACGCGCATGCCTTCATAGAAGCTTGGATCTTCGTTATATAGCGAAGGAAGGAAGCTCTTGATGGTTAGGTTCAAGTCGTAGCCACGTTTAAATTCAGTCAGACCGCGTAGTAATTGCATTGCTTTTGATTTGTCGATACCGATTGAGAATAGGAACAACAAGTTGTATGGGCCTGTTTTCTCAACCACGATGCCGCGCTCGTCTAGGAATTTAGCCACCAGCGAAGCAGGAATACCTGATTCTTCTAGTTCGCCTTCTTTATTCATCCCCGGAGTCAGTAGCGTTACTTTGATTGGGTCAAGATACATGTGGTTGTCATCCATGTTCTTGAAGCCGTGCCATGTATCGCTAGGGTCTAGTTTCCAACATTCTGTGGTATCGATGTTTTCTGGTTGCCATACATCGAAGAACCAGCTGTCACTTTCTGCTTCTAGGCGTTTGATCTCTTTACGGAAGCGGATTGCGCGATCGATAGAGTCTTGCATTAACTTCTTACCAGTGTTGCCGCGCATCATTGCCGCTGCAGTTTCAGTAGAAGCAACAATGCCGTACTGAGGTGAAGTTGAAGTGTGCATCATGAATGCTTCGTTGAAAGACTCTTTATCAAAGTCACCTTTCACGTGAATCATTGAAGCTTGTGAGAACGCTGCCAACAGTTTGTGTGTTGATTGTGTCTCGTAGAACACTTTGCCTGGCATCGCTTCACCACTCATACCACATTTACCTTCGTAAATTGGGTTGAAGTTAGTGTAAGGCACCCAAGCACTGTCGAAGTGGATGTGTTTACAGTCTAGCGATTCTTTGATGAATTGTGTGTTGTACAACAGACCATCGTAAGTTGAGTTAGTCACTACTGCGTAAGTTGGTGCTGTTGCACCTGGTGTTTTCGCCACTTTCTCAGCAATGACATCTCGGCTGAATTCGCTTTGTGGAATACCACCAAGGATGCCGTATGCGTTACGAGTTGGGCGGAAGTAGATTGGTGTCACGTCGCTCATCATCATTAGGTGAGTCAGAGACTTGTGACAGTTACGGTCAATCAGTACTGTGCTGCCCGCAGGTGCTGAGTACATACCAACGATTTTGTTCGATGTAGACGTACCGTTAGTTACGATGTACGAGCTGTCTGCATTGAATGTGCGTGCGATGTATTCTTCTGCATCTTTATGTGGACCTGAATGGTCTAGTAGAGAACCTAACTCAGGCATTGAGATTGATACGTCCGCTTTAAATGTGTTTGGACCGTAAAAATCGTAGAAGATGCTACCAGCAGGGCTTTTCTGGAATGCAGTACCGCCCATGTGACCTGGAGTACAGAAGGTGTATTTACCTTCTTCTACGTATTTGAATAACGCTTTAGTGAATGGAGGCATGATGGCATCTTTGTATGCCTCAGTCGCTTGGTTGATTTTGATAGCGATGTCGTCAGCCATACCTAAAGCGTACTCGAAGAAGCTCACGTTTAGACGTAGGTCTGTTAGTGAAATGTCTAGAGTAGACTGTTCGTTAGCAAATGCGTGAACAGGCAGTTTTTCGTTGATTTGGCTGATACGTTCACATAGCTCAAGTGAGTATTTATCCCAGTCGAACAGCACACCGCAAATGCGTGGGTTCATCTCAATCATTTTGATCAAGTCTTTATCATCTACTGGGTAAACCACTTCGTAGCCCGCTTTCTCAAGAGCAGCGTGAAGTTGACGAACTGGCTCTTCTTTAAAGAACACACCCATGTGGTTCAAGATAGCGAATATATTCATTTGGACATCTCCAAGGCGAATGAGGGCGCTCTTTGCCATTTACAGGCAATGAGTAAGGTGAGCGCCGCGTGAATTTGGGTTTTATGGGCTGGCACCGTAGTGCCAGCGTTTTGGGGATTAGTTGCTTGCTTGGGCAGGCATGTCGTCAGCGTGCATTTTCACGTACTGAGCAAGACCTGCTTTTTTGCTGTAGAACATCAAGATAACTAGAGACACGATGAAGGTTGCTGTTAGCGTACCGCCCTCTGCACCAGCTAGTGCGATGAAGCAGAACAGACAAGCCACACCAGAGAACAGCATTACGAAGCCGTTGCGTGTTGTCATACCTTCGAAGCGAATCAAGTTAATGCTTGAGTAGAAGTAAGGCAGCATAGTTAGTAGAACTGCGTCAGTCGTTAGTTGGTTGAACAGATCTGATGCGTGTGCTGTTTTAGAGCTGAAGAACATCAGTACAACCATCAGTGCAGTCATCTTGATTGACGCAAGGATTAGACCTTTCTTAGGCACACCGTTTTTGTCAGTTTCGCCGTAGATTTTAGGGAAGTTGCCGTCGTTTGCTGCACGTTTACCTGCTTCACCTACTAGCATCATCCAAGAACCTAGCGAAGTGAAACATGCTAGCGCTGTGAATGCTGATACGAATGGTGCTGTCCAGCTACCGAATAGCTCAGTGGTTGCTAATGCAAATGGCGCACCTGATGCCGCAACTTCTGACGCTGGGAACATGCCGCTGATCATTTGAGTTGATAGGATGTAAATCACACCTGCGATACCAGTACCCAACATAGTTGCTAGTGGTACGGTACGTTTAGGGTTTTCTACCATACCAGTAGATACCGCTGCTGATTCCACACCTACGAATGACCATAGACAGATAAGAACCGCAGTTACTACCGCGTGGCTGTCAGTGCCTGCTGATACGTTCCAGTTTTGGCTGTAAAGCGCAGTATCGAAGTGCGTCCAACCAAATGCAGCTGTACCAACAACTGGGATAAGGATAAGAACTAAACCAAGCGTACATAGACGGCTTACCCAGCTACCACCAAGTAGGTTGACGAAAGTGAAGATCCATACCGATGCAATCGTCGCAATACCTGCTGGAATTGGGTTATTAAGCACAGGGAAGAATACTGAAAGGTAAGAAACACCTGTAATGGCAATAGCCAGGTTACCAATCCAGTTCGCGTGGTAATAAAGAACGCCCGTTTGGAAACCAAATACCGGAGACACTTCGCCAGCATAAGCGATAGGACCACCTTCTTGTGGGTTTTTGGTTGCCAGACGAGCGTAAACGAACGCCAGACTCAGTGCACCGACCAAACAGATCAGCCAACTGAAGATTGAAACAGAGCCTACAGAGGCAAGACTAGAAGGTAATAGTGCAATACCACTACCCATCATGTTACCGGCTACGACACCCGTACAGGCAATAAGGCCGATTTTTTTCGCATTCGATGACATAACATCTCCAAATCTATTCTACTCGAGTCAACATGACTCAAACTGAATGGTTATTAGCGAGATGCTATGAGGAGGAACCTTCTCGACCTCGCTAAATTTCGAAGTGAAGACTACGCCCAAAAATCGGGAAAAAAATAAACTTGGTGTTATCAATAAAATGATTAGTTCATCAACATCAAGTTGAGATAAACATGATAAACACAAAAACATAAAACTATATTATTCATACAGTTACAAGAAAAACATCAAACCTTCTACCGATAGATAAACTCTCATCAACTCGTTGGTCATCGCGATAAAAGTTATCAACCTCTATCAACTTCCCCATCCCGAAGGGTTAATTCCCTGAAGTGTTGATTCCATAAATCTCTCCCTGATCGCGCTTCTTGACCCAAGTCAATATTCATCTCGCATGCAAGAAGGCACCAAAATCATTCTCGCCACATAACTAATCCAGACACTTCATACAATCAATAGAGATAGAGATAGAGATAGAGATAGAGATAGAGATAGAGATAGAGATAGAGATAGAGATAGAGAAGCAAAGCGGGTATGTATTCCCGTTGCAAGCTTGCGTTGTTAGCTCCTTCGTAAGTCATTGCCCCACCGCCCCACCCTTTTCACTTTTCGACAGCGACAAAAAAGCCCCTCATCGAAATGAGGGGCTAGCATTAGGCTGACGTTGAGTCCGAGAGAATTAAAGCATTCGAACGACAGAAGGGTGAACGGCGCGATACATGGCGTAATCAATCGCCTTCATGTTACTTGGGAAGACCAAGTTTTCGCACAGCAGGTACGTCTCAACCGACGTATCAATATAGAAAGCTTCACTGTAAGACTCACTGGCTAAATCCAGATCACCATCCAATTCGGCGTGCTTACCGCGAATCACATAGGAAAGCACTGAATCACGTAACCTCAATGCCTGTCCGAGATGCCGCTTGGCTAACGCCATGTCACCAATGATGGTTTCGTGCAGTGCTAAAGCTTCATAAATTCGCGGTTGAATTGGCCCCACCATCATTTTCACATTAGTCTCTAGTGCTTCACTGAGCTGCTGCATTCGCCCTTTCTTCAACTCCTGTGAGAAATCAAGTGCCTTTTGTACATGGTAAGCAATCAACAACTCAGCTTGAACGTAAGCATTATCCGGCTCGATTTCTAAAATGTTTTCCATCAAGTCGATACCTTGGCGGAATTGTTTAGTATCAGAGACATTAAGGTAATGGTTAGCCTGAACAAACAACTCCAACGCGTCGGGATTCATTGGCATTCCCGCCACCAGCATCGTAGATTTCAATTTGGCATCCGACACTTTCAGCACTTGCATCAAATCCAACGACGCTTGTTGAAGCACTGTCTTTAAATGACTACTGGTTAACGCGTATTGACGACTAAACAACACTTTCTCAGATGAGTTATTGCGATATTCCACCTCTAAAAAGCTGCCACCGTCATTCTCACGAACTCTCACCACAACCGATTTACCAGGCACAATGCCAGAAGTAAACGACGCCTTCTTTAGCATGACTCGGTAATCACTGACTTGAGCAATGTCGGACATCAACTTTTGGGCGAATCCGTCTGCCAAATCGTAGCTTAATCCTTCATTCGTAAAATTATCTTGAAACTTGAACTCAATCAGATGGGTATCGATGGCTTGGGTAATACGCACTTCCGATTGCTTGTAGGTAAACACGCCCATCACTACGACCAACATACTGATCCAGATGAAGTTCATAATTCCCAATCGCCAAGGACTGATTTTGTTTTTGCTCTGAGGGGCTTTTTTCTCTTTTGACATCTCGCAGACCGCGCGAGTTAGAGGACCTGCTGGAAAGGTAACGGCTGGTGCTATAGGTAGACAATCCTCTTCCGATTCTTCAACCGAAGGTGGGATCTCTTCATTTTGCCGACTTGTGACAAACTCTTCATGCGTCATAGTAACCACGTTCGCTACCAGCTTATAGCCACGCTTGGGCACCGTGATAACGTAGTTGGTATTTTCCTCTCGACCGTCACGTAGTAGCTTACGCAACTCAAAGATGGATTGAGTCACCACTTGATCGGTCACAATCGCTCCAGCCCAAACGTACTGAATCAATTCCTCGCGGTTGAACACCTCATTCGCATGCTCCGCTAAGAAGTGCAAAAGATTAATTAAGCGTGGCTCAACAGTAACTTCCCTATCTTGTCGATACAGCTTATTTTCATCAACGCTCAAAACCCAGTCATTGATTTGAAAATAGACTCCAACCATGTATGAAAACTCTCGTATCTACAGACAGCGTTACGGTAGGAATCAGACAATGGTTGATTCCTACAAGTAACTAAAGGCAAGATTATAGGTGGGAAAGCAGCGTGTACCTAGAAAAGCAAGTCGCCAAAAATGCAAACTTAAGTTAAGTGATGCAAGAATGAGACTACTCAAGTGCTGCAAGGATAGAGCAATGTGTGGCGTCATCGTCTGTATGACCACAACAAGCATCATTAATCTTCTTTAACGCTCGGCGAATTTTCGTCAGCTCGTTAATTTTCCCATCAATCAGCTCTAACTTGGCAGAAGTAATGGCTTTTACCTCTGCACAGCTGTGTTCTGTCGCTTCTAACTTAATTTCTAACAGGTCTTTAATTTCATCCAGACTCAAGCCAAGATCTTTACCTTTGAGGATAAAGTGCACCTGCTTTTGATTCTCTTCATCATACAAGCGGTAGCCTGACTCACTTCGTCCTGCGGGTTTTATTAGCGCATTTTTCTCGTAGAAACGCAATGTATCGGCAGTCACACCACAACGTTTTGCCAGTTCACCTATCTGAAACATAACTTCCCCTATTAACTATCTCGTTACTTTTAAAGCTAAAGAACGACTTTTTTTGCAATTATTTTTGAGATGCCAAACGATTGCGCGAGCTTTTTTGTAATAAATTGGTTAGAATACGCGCCATCAAATGTGGAGACTGTTTTCTAATCAGAAAACACCCTGCAAAGGTCTTTACCAAAACTGGCCAATATTTTACCCCAAGAGGTAAAAACAAGTTCATTTTTGGCAAACATCTTTAACTCCGTGAATTTGAGGAAAATGGAAGCATGAATAACGCTCGTCCTATTCGCCGTGCGCTTATCAGCGTATCAGACAAAACAGGTATTGTTGAGTTTGCGCAAGCTCTTGCTGAGCGCGGTGTCGATATCCTATCTACTGGTGGTACAGCTCGCCTACTTGCCGAACAAGGCATCGCCGTAACCGAAGTCTCTGACTACACTGGTTTCCCAGAAATGATGGACGGCCGCGTTAAAACGCTTCACCCAAAAGTTCACGGTGGTGTGCTTGGTCGTCGTGGCCAAGATGATGACGTGATGGAAAAGCACGGCATCAACCCTATCGATATGGTTGTCGTAAACCTATACCCATTCGCAGAAACCGTTGCCAAAGAAGGCTGTACACTAGCCGACGCTGTTGAAAACATCGATATCGGCGGCCCAACAATGGTTCGTTCTGCAGCGAAAAACCACAAAGACGTGACTATCGTTGTTAATGCAGGTGATTACGGCCGCGTAATTACAGAGATGGACGCAAACGACAAATCTCTCACTCTCGAAACTCGTTTCGACCTAGCTATCGCAGCATTCGAGCACACAGCATCTTACGACGGCATGATCGCAAACTACTTCGGCACTATGGTTCCATCTTACGGTGAGAACAAAGACGGTGATGAAGAGAGCAAATTCCCTCGTACGTTCAACCAACAGTTCGAGAAGAAGCAAGACATGCGCTACGGTGAGAACAGCCACCAAGCAGCCGCATTCTACGTTGAAGCAAACCAACAAGAAGCATCCGTTTCTACTGCTCGCCAAATCCAAGGTAAAGCCCTTTCTTACAACAACATCGCAGACACGGACGCAGCGCTTGAATGTGTGAAAGAGTTCAACGAGCCAGCATGTGTAATCGTAAAACACGCAAACCCATGCGGTGTTGCTCTAGGTAAAGACATCCTAGAAGCGTACAACCGTGCTTACCAAACTGACCCAACATCTGCATTCGGCGGCATCATTGCATTCAACCAAGAACTGGATGCTGAAACAGCAACCGCTATTGTTGAGCGTCAATTCGTTGAAGTGATCATCGCACCTTCTGTTTCTGCTGAAGCGATTGAAGTGGTTGCCGCGAAGAAGAACGTACGTCTACTTGAGTGTGGCGAATGGACAACGAAGACAACTGGCTTTGACGTGAAACGCGTGAATGGCGGTCTACTGGTTCAAGACCGCGACCAAGGCATGGTAAGCCTAGACGACCTAAAAGTGGTTTCTAAGCGCCAGCCAACAGAAGAAGAGCTAAAAGATGCACTGTTCTGCTGGAAAGTAGCGAAATACGTGAAATCTAACGCGATCGTTTACTCGAAAAGCGACATGACTATCGGTGTAGGTGCTGGCCAAATGAGCCGCGTTTACTCTGCGAAAATCGCAGGCATCAAAGCTGCAGACGAAGGTCTACAGGTTGAAGGTTGTGTAATGGCATCAGATGCATTCTTCCCATTCCGTGACGGTATCGACGCGGCTGCAGAAGCGGGCATCAAGTGTGTTATCCAACCAGGTGGTTCTATGCGTGATGACGAAGTTATTGCAGCAGCAGACGAACACGGCATGGCGATGATCTTTACCGGTATGCGTCACTTCCGCCACTAATCCTCTCGTCTTCACTGGGACGATAACTGCGTTGACGGCGTTCACTTATCCTAATCACATAGCATACTATGCTCATAGGAATAAGTTCACTTGTCGCCTTGTCCTCGTCCCACTGAATTAGAGAGGCCATACTCAGGTCTTTGCGAAATATCTGAGTTTGAGCAAACGGTATTTATAAGATTAAGGATTTTCATATGCGAGTTTTAATCATTGGTTCAGGCGGTCGTGAACATGCGCTAGGCTGGAAAGCAGCGCAAAACCCAAATGTTGAGACTATTTTCATTGCTCCAGGCAACGCAGGTACAGCACTAGAGCCAAAACTAGAGAACGTAAACATCGATGTAGAAGACATCACTGGCCTTGTTGCTTTCGCCAAAGAGAAGGCGATTGAACTGACTATCGTTGGCCCAGAAGCACCATTGGTTATTGGTGTGGTTGATGCGTTCCGCGAAGCGGGCTTACCAATCTTTGGTCCTACCCAAGCCGCAGCGCAACTTGAAGGCTCTAAAGCGTTTACCAAAGACTTCCTTGCTCGTCACCAAATTCCAACGGGTGCCTACGCGAATTTCACTGAAATCGAGCCTGCACTGGCTTACGTGCGTGAGCAAGGTGCACCGATCGTGGTGAAAGCCGACGGCCTTGCAGCTGGTAAAGGCGTGATTGTGGCAATGACGCTAGAAGAAGCTGAGGACGCAATCAAAGACATGCTAGCAGGCAACGCATTTGGTGATGCTGGTAGTCGTGTCGTTATCGAAGAGTTCCTAGATGGTGAAGAAGCAAGCTTCATCGTGATGGTGGATGGTGAGAACGTTCTGCCAATGGCCACCAGCCAAGACCACAAACGCGTAGGCGACAAAGATACGGGTCCTAACACCGGTGGCATGGGAGCATACTCTCCAGCTCCAGTGGTGACACAAGAAATCCACAACCGCATCATGGAAGAAGTGATTTACCCAACAGTACGTGGCATGGCCTCTGAAGGTAACCCTTACACTGGTTTCCTATACGCGGGTCTGATGATCGACAAAGACGGCACTCCGAAAGTAATCGAGTACAACTGCCGCTTCGGTGATCCTGAGACACAACCTATCATGATGCGCATGGAATCGGATCTTGTTGATCTGTGCCTAGCGGCAATCGACGAGAAACTGGATCAAGCGGAATCGAAGTGGGATCCACGAGCATCGATTGGTATCGTGTTAGCAGCCGGTGGTTACCCAGCTGCATACAACAAAGGCGACGTAATTTCGGGTCTGCCACAAGTTGAAATTGAAGGCGAAAAAGTCTTCCATGCTGGTACAGATAACAAAGATGGCGACATCGTGACAAACGGTGGTCGTGTTCTTTGTGCAACCGCACTTGGCAACAGTGTATCAGAAGCGCAGCAGCGTGCTTACGAGCTTGCAAAACAGATCCGTTGGGATGGCATGTTCCATCGCAACGACATCGGCTACCGTGCAATTGCACGTGAGCAAGAAAAATAAAAACAACATGAGTTGGCTAAAAAACAAAAGGCGCACTCAGCGCCTTTTTTATTGTTCTTGTTCGACAGAATGCGAAGCAATGTTTATTCAGAGATCAACGTTGGCCGAGAAACACAATCAAAGTCATCGTCATTGAGCATCAACAGTTCATCGACCATTGCTTTGTTTCGTGACTGCTTGCCGACAAAAGCCACATAACTGTCTACCGATGAGAGACGCTCGATAATAAATTTTGGCAACGTCTGATTAAACTCGAGTGTCGAGAACACCTTACCTTTGCAGGTTTCAAACGATTGACCATTCCAATAACCTTGAATAAGGCTCTGATTGTTACGAGACTGCGCCTTAACCGATGCCACTACGTCATTCGCTTCTGCTTTGTAGCGCTCTAATTGGTCATGCTGAAGTGGTAAGACTTTACGGTTAACACGATATTTTTGGTAAACCGCTTCGCCATCTTTATTGAAACGGATGTGGATTTGAAAAGGCACCAACTCTTGTTTGGTATCAACTTGCTCGCCTTTTCGAATCAACTCTCGCAACTCACCTTCATCCCAGCGATAATCACTCTGGAACCAACCATTGTCCCCCATAGTCACATAATCAGCCGCCGTACTCACACGAGTGAGTTTCTCTGTCATCCAATACAAGCTGCTAGCATCTCCCGCAACTTTACCACCAGAAAAATGCGTGAATTGTTCTAAATTAGGAGTTTCAACCGACGAACAGCCAAAAAGGGTAAGGCTAGATAGGAGAAGTGAAGTGAGTAGATGTTTTTTCATGAAATTGCACCGAGGCAGGATACCTCGGTGCATTCTAACTTAGTTTACTGATTCTTTCAGCGCTTTACCTGCTACGAATGCTGGTACGTTAGCTGCTGCGATTTGAATCTCGTCACCAGTCTTAGGGTTACGACCAGTACGTGCAGCGCGGTGGTTTACTTTGAATGTACCAAAACCAATTAGTTGAACTTGGTCACCCTCTTTAAGTGCGCCAGTTACACCATCAAGAGTCGCTTCAAGAGCAGCTTTTGCTTGTGCTTTTGATAGGTCTGCTTTCTCTGCGATAAAGTCGATTAATTGGGTCTTGTTCATTAGGTTTCCCTTCTCATAGGTTATCGAATTCGTCTCACTCTAAAACATAAATGCCCCATCTGGCAAAGGTTTGTAAGCGATCTTTCGATTTTCTGACGTACTTTTAGCCATAATATGAGTAATAACTCACAATTTGTTACCACATACCCCCTGAAAACCCTTGCTTTCCAAGGTATTTGGACCAATTTATAAGTCACTTTTGCGGTTATAATAGCTGCAAATAACCACTATCAAACTACATTCAAGGGCAACTATGCTGCTGTTATCCATTTATATCTCTATTGCAATCGGCATTTCGTTTATCTGTTCGGTGCTGGAGGCGGTACTGCTGAGTATCAGTCCGAGCTACATTGCGCAGCTCAATCAACAGGGGCATCCCGCAGCTGGGCAATTGGCTAAGCTGAAATCAGATATCGACCGACCACTGGCATCTATTCTGACTTTAAACACCATCGCTCACACTATCGGCGCGGCCACTGCTGGTGCACAAGCTGCGGTTGTATTTGGTAGCGAAGCATTAGGTATCTTTTCGGCAGTGCTGACATTGGCGATCTTAGTGCTTTCAGAAATCGTACCGAAGACGATTGGCGCGACCTACTGGCGTCAGTTGGCACCCACTGCCGCGGTCGCATTGCGTTGGATGGTATGGGCGCTTACACCCTTTGTTTGGTTCTCAGAGCAAATCACCAAGCGTCTTGCTCGTAACCACGAAGCTCCAAAGATGCGTGATGAGCTGTCTGCAATGGCGATTCTGGCACGTGAAAGCGGTGAATTTGCCGAGGGTGAATCAAAAATCTTAAGCAACTTGCTTGGCATCCAAGATGTACCCGTAACGCAGGTTATGACGCCACGACCAGTAGTATTCCGTGTCGATGCCACAATGACCATCAATGAGTTCCTAGAAAAACACAAAGATACGCCTTTCTCACGCCCATTGGTTTACAGCGAGCAGAAAGATAACATCATTGGTTTTGTGCATCGCCTTGAGTTGTTCAAACTACAACAATCAGGTAGTGGACAGAAACAGTTGGGAGCAATCATGCGCCCAATTCAAGTGGTGCTAAACAATACCACTTTACCTAAAGTATTCGACCAGATGATGACTCATCGCTTACAGCTGGCACTTGTTGTTGATGAATACGGTACCGTGCTAGGTTTGGTAACGTTGGAAGATATTTTTGAACACCTCGTAGGCGAGGAGATCATCGACGAAGCAGATAAAAGCACTGACATGCAGGAGCTGGCTTACCAACGCTGGGAAAGCTGGAAAGAAATGCACGGCGTAATCGAAAGCCGCGATGACGATGAAGAAGATAACGAGCTGGAGAAGCAGGATAAAGAGCCAGAAGCTCAAGAGCCACCGAAATCCGACTCGAAAGAATCGTAATCAGCATTAGGTATAACAGCTTAAACGCATGACCCGTCCTGATATGGGTTGACACTTTTTAACTAAAACGCTCGATGTACTTCATCGGGCGTTTTGTATTTTAAAGCCGTATGAGGCCTCATTTGA
>NZ_JADDYG010000396.1:0-305 GCF_015163535.1 Vibrio sp. OPT46
TCTGCCTATTTCTTACTTGATGAGAATTGATGGTCAAAGAGGCCTAGAAAACAAAAGTTTCGAGAGGCAATCTGACTGGCTTAGGCACCTATCTCACGTTGAGCGCGTGCTCAATGAATGAGAAAGAGTAGAGTAAAGAGGTCTCATGAATCAGGTAATATCTATCGGCCCACAGGAGTCGTTCCTCGTCGCAATTTGCGTGTTGTTTTTAGGGCAGTTCATCAATACCAAGTTACCAACCTTAAAAAAATTTAATATTCCAGAGCCAATTGTTGGTGGTCTAGTGGTCGCTTGCGTCATCACGA
>NZ_JADDYG010000397.1:0-3172 GCF_015163535.1 Vibrio sp. OPT46
CCCCAGCATCTGACAGCTACAATCAACGCTTTGGCGGCACTCGTCGTCTTTATGGCAACAGCGAAGTGGACATTCTTCGCGCTGCACACGTTTGTGTGATTGGTATTGGTGGCGTAGGTTCATGGGCGGTCGAAGCGCTGGCCCGTACTGGGATCGGTGAGTTGACTCTGATTGATATGGATGATGTTTGTGTCACGAACATTAACCGCCAAATTCATGCGATGACGGGCACCGTTGGCCAAAGCAAGATTGAAGTGATGGCCGAGCGTGTCAAATTGATCAACCCAGAGTGTAAAGTCAATCTGATTGATGATTTCATCACGCCAGACAATCAACATGAGTACTTAAGCAAAGAATTTGATTACGTGCTAGATGCGATTGACAGCGTAAAAGCGAAGGCGTCTTTGTTGGCGTATTGCCGCAGCAACAAGATCAAAGTGATCACCACGGGTGGTGCTGGTGGTCAGGTTGACCCAACGCAGATCATGGTCGCTGATTTAACGAAAACGATCCAAGATCCTCTAGCGAAGAAAATCAAAGACACCCTGCGTCGTCATCATAACTTCCCTAAGAATCCGGCTCGTAAGTTTGGTATTGATTGCGTGTTTTCAACCGAGCAGCTGAAGTACCCTCAAGCAGACGGTTCAGTGTGTGGTGTGAAGTCGACAGCGGAAGGCCCAAAACGTATGGATTGTGCTAGCGGTTTTGGTGCGGCGACTGTTGTAACTGCAACGTTTGGCTTTGTCGCGGTATCGCGAATCGTTGAGAAGTTGATTTCAAAATATAAGAAGTAAACTAGAAGAAGAGCGCATCATGACAGATTTTCCCGTTTCTCCATTTGGTACAGATATCACCAGCGAAGACATTGTAGCGACTATGCAGCAACTTCAAGGCTGGGAAGATCGTTACCGTCAGGTTATTCAGTGGGGTAAAAAGCTGCCACAAATGCCAGAAGAGCTGAAATCAGAACAAGTTACCGTTTCGGGTTGTGAAAGCTTGGTGTGGTTAGTGAGCCAAGAGCAAGATGGCGTTTGGCATTTTTGTGGGGACTCCGATGCGCGTATCGTCCGTGGATTGATTGCCTTGGTAATGGCTGCTTATGACGGTAAAACGGCCGATCAAATTCAAGCATTTGATATTGATGCTTATTTTGATCAGCTGGGGCTTGTCTCCCATTTAAGCCCGTCACGTGGTAATGGCTTGAAAGCTATTGTAGAGCAGATTAAGCAAATCGCCGTGTAACGAGTCATTTTCCCAACTCTTAAAAAACGCCGAATAGCCTAGCTGTTTGGCGTTTTTTGTATCTGAGTTGAGATATTTTTTGCTTATGGATAAAAAGTATGCAAATGGTCGACTATTTTAGCGTTAATTAACCATTCTATTGATCCTGGTTCATTATATTGCCCACTTGGTTTTTATAAACTCAATTGTATTTAAAATTTTTCTATATTAGATAATAGACATATGCCCCATCCGCTCCTATTCCCCTATGTGGAAACACACTTGGAAGCGATTGGGTTACTTAGATACAAATGCTAGGAACCTCCCTATATGCAATTCACCTTGGAACATGCGCAAGACGTTTTATCCGGAATGCCAGACCCCACTTTTATTCTGAGTGAAGATGGTATCTATATTGATGTTTTTGGAGGAACAGATAAAAAAGCCTATCACGATGGAAGTAATTTGATAGGTGAGACGCTGCACAGCGTACTCGAGAAAGATAAAGCTGACTGGTTTATCGAACAGATAAAGCGGTCACTGAAACAAGACAGTATTGTGACGATCGAGTACAAGATGTGCGCCGACAGCATTCAGGGAATAGATGCTAACAGTGGGCCAAGAGGCGACCTATACTACGAAGGCAAGATCTGCCCACTCGCTATAAAATACCGGGGTCGTCGCGTTGTCCTTATTCTTACACGCAACATCTCCAATCGCCACCGAGTTGAAACCCTTCTTCGCCATCAAAGCCAAATAGATGCTCTCACCAATATCTACAACCGACGTGTTTTTTTCGAAAAGCTCACAGAAGAGGTCATTAAAGCTCAAGAGCCGAACTATCACTCCGCGTTGTTATTGTTTGATTTGGACTTTTTTAAAGTCATTAATGATAAACGTGGCCATGATGCGGGAGACCATGTCTTAGAAACGTTAGCTGATTTGGTTTCTCACTTACTCGTCAAAGACGAAATTTTCGCAAGAGTCGGAGGGGAGGAGTTTGCGATTATTTTGCCAGAAACTTCTCTGTCGGCGGCGAAAGAGGTAGGAGAGGAAGTACGTTCCCACATTCAAAATTGTCAGTTCGAATTTGAAAAGATTGAAATTCCGGTCACGGTGAGTGTAGGCGTGGTGGAAATAGGCAGAAATGAAACCACCAAACGTTTGTATGCGCATGCAGATAAAGCGCTTTATGCTGCGAAAAGAAATGGCAGAAATTGCGTGGCGACTCTGGATAGGCAGATGGAGTAACCTTGTTGGTTACTCCAAATCAAACCGTTGGCGTTATAGCATGTCGACGGCTTTTTCAACGGCGGCGATGAGTCTTTCCACATCGCTCGTCGTGTTATAAATACCAAAAGAGACGCGTACCGTGCCTTTCACATTTAGCGCATCCATCAATGGGTGAGCGCAGTGGTGTCCTGCTCGTACCGCAATGCCTTGTTGATCGAGCAGCGTCGCAATATCTTGGTGATGAACGCCGTCCATTACGAAGGTCAGTACAGAGGCATTCGGTTGATAGCCTAGAATATGGATGTCATCCAAAGCGCTTAGTGCTTGGTAGGCCTTATCCTGAAGCACATGGAAATGAGCCTCTACTTCGTGATGGTCAAAACCTTGGTACCACTCAATGGCTTTCGCTAGAGCAATCGCGCCCGCAACGTTTGGTGTGCCCGCTTCAAATTTACCAGGAAGTGCAGAAAACGTCGTTTTCTCGAAAGAAACGCGTTCAACCATTTTGCCGCCGCCGTGCCATGGTGGCATGGCTTCCAAAAGTTCAAGCTTGCCGTATAAAACCCCAATGCCTGCTGGTGCATAAAGTTTGTGACCTGAGAAAACGTAGAAATCGATATCTGATGCCGATAAATCAAGTTGCTCATGTACGATGCCTTGCGCGCCATCAACTACAACAACCGCGCCAACGTTGTGCGCCAGTTCAGTGATTTTTTCG
>NZ_JADDYG010000397.1:3182-3381 GCF_015163535.1 Vibrio sp. OPT46
CGTTGTGCGCCAGT
The DNA here is from genome assembly GCF_015163535.1 of Vibrio sp. OPT46. Taxonomy (NCBI): domain Bacteria; kingdom Pseudomonadati; phylum Pseudomonadota; class Gammaproteobacteria; order Vibrionales; family Vibrionaceae; genus Vibrio; species Vibrio sp. OPT46. Next base: position 3,197 of record NZ_JADDYG010000397.1, read on the forward strand.
TCAGTGATTTTTTCGATAGGTTGGTGTGTGCCTGTTACGTTGGTTATTTGTGCGCAAGTAACAATTTTACAGCGGTCAGACAGAAGCGCCTCAAATGCACTGATGTCGAACTGACAATCTGATGTCATCGGAACTTTAATGACTTTAGCACCCGTTTGCTCTGCCACGATTTGCCAGGGCACGAT
>NZ_JADDYG010000397.1:3400-6452 GCF_015163535.1 Vibrio sp. OPT46
ATCTCATCACCTGGTTGTAACGTGCTACGGGCGTAGGTTTGAGCAATTAAGTTCAGTGCTTCGGTTGCGCCCCGTGTCCAAATGATCTCTTTAGAGCTGTTTGCACCAATAAAGCTTGCCACTCGTTCTCGTGCCGCTTCAAATTGGCTGGTGGCATTAGCCGTTAAACTGTGGCTGCCACGGTGAACATTGGCATTTTGCGCACTGTAGTAATGACTGATGACATCAATCACACATTGCGGTTTTTGCGTTGTCGCTGCGCTATCTAGATACACTAAGGGCGTATCGTTGACGGATTGATTTAGAGCGGGAAATTGCTCACGTACAGCATTTACGTCAAACATTATTCTTCACCAAGCTTGTGGTAGTGCAGAGTAGGCAGAGGGATCATTGGTTCAGCAACTGACCATGCGTGTTTTTTACCTGAGAGTTGAATGATTACTTCCATCGCGAACTCTAAAGCTGTACCCGGACCTTGACTAGTGATCAGGTTGTGGTTGATATCAAAGGTCACGCGTTTGCTGCGCCACTTCTCTTCCGGGATATGTGACTGCAAGCTCGGGTGACAGGTCATCAGTGATTGTGGGAAAAGATTATGGTGTTGCAATACCAACGCCGGTGATGCGCAGATAGCAGCAACCAATTTTCCCTCGTAGATGTGCTGCTTAAGGATTTCTATCATCACCGTACTATCACGGAAAATTTCTGCACCACCAACACCACCAGAAAGCGCTATGGCATCAAACTCATCATCAGCGATATCGACCAGCTTACAATCTGCCGTTAATGTGACTCCGCGAGAAGCTTTCATCGTCAATGAGCCATCAAAAGCAGCACTCGCTACTGTAACGTCATAACCCGCGCGAACCATCATGTCGATGACGGTGACGGCTTCCATTTCTTCGGTGCCTGGAGCGATTGGTACTAAGATTTTCTTACTCATTGTTCTGTCCAGCTTTGTTCTATTTGTTTGATGCGTTGGTAAAGTTTTAAATTCTCAGGCGTATTGATGCGATGTTTCTTGGCAGCCTTTAACAAGTATCCGGTTATAAAATCAATTTCCGTTCGACGCTGATGGAATACGTCTTGTCTCATTGAAGAATAGTTCTCAGCTGTGGCGTTCACCACTTGCATTACCGTATCGAAAAGAGAGCGAAACTCGATAGCAATACCTTCTTTACTCAGTACTTCAACCAGTTCTTGAGTGATGCTTTCGAGTTGTATCTTAAACTCGGGCTTCGCAAGTTCACCATTCTTACACTGGAGAATCGCAGTCAGTGGGTTAATCGCGCAGTTGATCGCTAACTTAGTCCATAACGCAGATTGGATGTGTGGATTCCAAATGGCCTCTGGAAGGGCATTATGCATAACATCTTTCAGAAAAGTGCACTGCATTCCTTTGTCATTATAACCACCCACTTGCGTTGTTCCGTGACCGGTATGCAGTACGTGTTGGTTATCTGGTTTGTATGCGCCGTGCGTCGTTGTGGCGAGCACGATAGGATTGTTTGGCAGAGCCTTCTCCACGCCAGAGGCGGTACCCATACCATTGTGCATCAGCATGATAATCGTGTCTGCGTTGATATGAGGCAGTAAAGGCTGAATGGCGTCTTCCATTTGCCAAGCTTTTACCGTGATCAAAATGAGATCTGCTTTATTTACGGAGGAAATATCTTGATTACTGAATACGATTGCGGGTGTGTCATCCAACTGAAGTGATTGTTGGCTTTCAGAACTTCTTCCCCACAATGAAACATTGTGCCCGGCAAGCTTAAATTTTGTTGCCCAGAGTGAGCCCACCGCACCTGGACCGAGGATAAGGATATTCACCAAACGCTCTCATTAAAAAGGTTTGCTGCAAGGATAATGAGGGAAAAAAGGAAAGCAAATAAAAATGGCGCCGAAAGGCGCCATTTTTGAGCAAACTTAGTGGTTCAATTAGAACTTGTAAGTTACAGCAAGGTAGTGGCCAAAGCCAGTTGACTTGAACCCATCAGTATCTTTGATACCGTACACGTCTTTGTAACCTTTTAGACCGTAACCCACTGCGAAGCGGTCTGAGTGCCAGTAGATACCGTTGAACATTGCACCACCGTTTGACGCGGTTGAACCAAACTTGTTACCAGCATCATCATCCATACCGAATTGGTAATCGATGTAGCCTTGGTAAGAAATGAATGAACCGTTCTCGAAGAAGTAGAATGGTTTGAACCAGTTAGTCGAGATTTGGAAACCGTTCCAATCCTTTTTGTTGCCGTCGTAAGTACCGTATAGGTTAACACCAACTTTACCAAACCAAGGAACCATTACGTCAGAACCTAGACCGATTTTTTGAGAGTTAACACCAGAGTTACCACCCCACTCGATTAGAGTTGCAACGTATAGCTCTTGAACTGGACCGAAAGATAGGTCTTTACCAGTTACCGCATCTAGAGACATACGTGGAGCGAATTTCATAAAGATCTTCTCTGCGCCAGCTTTGTCGCTACCTGGATCAGAAGTTAGGTTGAATACATCAACGTAGCCGTAAAGGTCGAAGATACCAGAGCGGCCGCCGAATTCCATTTCTAGGTAGTCGTGTGAAGACTCACCTGGAAGTTCGTCAAATGCACCCATTAGGTTAAATTGCATCCACTTGTAATCGTTTTTGTGAATATCGCCGTCAGAGTAATCTGCCGCCATAACTGGAGCTGAAGTAGCCGCTAGAAGGCTAAGAGCTAAAAGTGATTTACGCATAAGGGGACTCTCTATGTTTGTAATGATTCAGAACACGCAATCTGTGCTGCGCTTTCCAATTGGCGGGAATAATAGCGATAAAAATCCCAAATGAAAGTGATAAAGGGTGCAAAATGAAACGTTTTTGGTGAGTTGCATCACGAAATTATCTTTATTTACGGAACTTTTTGTTTGTTGCATTTTATTGCAATAAATATGTGATTTGGATCGTTTGCGTAAGCGATTTTATGACTTTTTAAGCCAGTCGATTAACCAACATAAATCGTTAGTGATCGGAGTGATAAGGGATTCGTATGTATCCGTGAATCAAAGAGGA
>NZ_JADDYG010000397.1:6462-8768 GCF_015163535.1 Vibrio sp. OPT46
GTGTGATTTGGATCGTTTGCGTGAGCGATTTTATGACTTTTTAAGCCAGTCGATTAACCAACATAAATCGTTAGTGATCGGAGTGATAAGGGATTCGTATGTATCCGTGAATCAAAGAGGACGTTTGAATGAAAGAAGTCATGTTATTCCCACTCACTTCAGTTGTACTCCCTGAAGGTAAAATGAATCTGCGCATTTTTGAGCCACGATATAAGCGAATGGTAAAGGAATGCAGCCTACAAAATATGGGTTTTGGAGTTTGCCTAGTAGGAAGTGAAGGTGACCCTAAAGACGTGGGTAACGTTTCATCTATCGGAACTTTGGTCAGGATCGTTGATTTTGAAACACTCAGTGATGGCCTTCTTGGTATTACAGTTGCTGGTGAACAACGCTTTGTTGTCAAACGCGTCCGTGCAGATGCGGATGGCTTACGTCATGCAGAGGTTGAATGGTTAGACAATTGGCAACATCTAGACAACTCACCAGATTTCTTCTTTTTAAGCCAGCAGTTATCCCATGTTTATGAAGAGTTTCCTCAACTTGGAAGCCTCTACCAGCATCGTTTTTACGATGACTCTGCTTGGGTTACTCAGCGTTGGCTTGAGTTACTACCCCTAGACTGCAATCTGTTCGAACAGCTAGTCGGCGCAGAGGACTGTATTTCTGCGTTGCAATTTCTGACAGAAGCCATAGAAGCCCCGACTAACAAAGAGGCAAGGATATGAAAGGATTTAATAAAGCTGCGCTAACTATTGTTGCGACATTAGGACTGGCGGCGTGTGGCTCCGACAGTGACACTATCGAGTATTCCAATTTACAGGCAGTGCACGCGTCTTCTGATGCGCCGCTTGCAAATGTGTGGATCAACGATAAACCATCATTAACGAATGTTGATTATGGTGTGGGATCTGGCTACGTTAAATTGCGAGAGGGGATGAATTCGATTCAGGTCGATGTTCAGCTCCCAGGTAATGAAACCGCGACCGTAATACCTAAAACAGAACTAGATCTTGATTCCGACCTCAATTATAACGTGTTCGTTGTTGGCGATGCCGATGGTTCGCCAAACCCAGTTGAGCCTTTAGTTGTGACTCGCAGCGCCGATTCAATGGCTGATGCCAATAGTCTAGATGTTCAAGTTGTTCATGCAGCTTCAGGCGTTCCTGCTGTTGATCTTTATGTCACTGAGCCAGGTGTTGCTCTTGCTAGCGCGACTCCAATAACTAACCTTGCTTACAAAGCTTCTACCGACGTATTGAACATCCCAGCTGGTGAGTATCAAGTTCGACTTGCCGTAGGAGACAGCGTTGCTTTTGACTCCGGCACAGTACCTCTTGCGGCTAACTCCAACTTGACGATTGCCGCTATCGGCACAGGAGATTCGAATAGCACGTCACCTGTCAAACTCTTGGTGTTGGACGGTTCGGGCTCTTCTATAATTGAAGATATGGGCAGCCAAGCTGAAGTAAGAGTCGGACACCTTGTCGATGGAGCGCCAGTCGTCGATGTTAACGTTAACGGGGCGGCCTTCGCTCCTCTTGCCGACTTAGCGTTCAAAGAGATTCGTGGTTATTTGGATCTTGCTGCTGGGGATTACGATATTGATGTTTACGTGGATGGCACAACAACCAATCCGATCATAGATGTTGACGGGTTAATGGTTGCAGGTGGAATGGATTACAGTGTTTATGCAGTCGGTGTTGTTAGCCCAGCGATTGATATCGAAGCTCTGGTTGTTGAAGATATGAGACGCGCTGTGACGACTAGCGCGACATTGAATGTGACACACGCGGCGGCTAATCCTATAGCGGAAATGGTGGATATTTACCTCACTACGAGTGCAGGAATAGATGGAAGTGATCCAACTATTGCTAATTTTGCGTATAAAAATAGTGTACAAGGATTATATGTCGCTGAAGGTACATATTATGTAACGGTAACAGTGGCTGGTAACCCAAGTATTGTTGCGGTTGACTCAGCACCAGTCAATGTAATGAACGGTGTTGTGTACCAAGTCGTTGCCATTGATGATGGGAACAACGGTGGTTTCAACTTGTTGGTCGATGACGTGACCGATTAGGAAGAATGGGAGGAGGAAACTCCTCCCACAAATTAAGGCCGATTATGATGAGTGATAGCCCGAAAAAACTGGGGCGCAGTGATTGGAACGATTACATGGATAAAGTGAAGGATCGAGACAAAGATGCTTTCGCTTTTGTATTCCGTTTTTACGCACCCAAGCTGAAGCAATTCGCTTACAAACATGTTGGTAATGAGCAAGTTGCTATGGAGATGGTGCAAGAGAC